>NZ_JAMOKF010000150.1 GCF_023656545.1 Micromonospora phytophila
ACACACACGCCCACACGTCACCGGCGCAGCGCAGCAGCCCGAAACAACGCCGCCGCTGCCCGGGCGTCACCCGCAACGCGACCCGCGCGCTGCGATGCACGACCCGAGGCGCGGCCGGATCCCGACGGCGAGGCACGAACCGAGACAACACCACCGGTACGACAATTTCCCAACCCCGACCAACCCGGCCAACGTTCGTGATCAGAGCACTAGCCGCGCCCCCCGACGTCGACGCGGCCCGCCACGAACGGCCCTGACACACCGGACACGGGGGTAGTTTCGGGACCATGCGTTACGTGCAGCTCGACACCCCGAAGCCCCTGTCCAAGATCGGTCTCGGCACCTGGCAGTTCGGATCCCGGGAATGGGGTTACGGCCCCGACTACGAGCGCCGGGCGGCGGACATCGTCCGGCGGGCGGTGGAACTCGGCGTCACCCTCTTCGACACCGCCGAGATGTACGGGTTCGGCCGCAGCGAGCGGATCCTCGGCGCCGCGCTCGGTGACGACCGGCACAAGGTCATGGTCGCCACCAAGATCTTCCCGATCCTGCCGATCGCCCCGGTGGTGCAGCAGCGGGCGGTCGCCTCCGCGGCCCGGCTCGGCGTCACCAACCTCGACCTCTACCAGGTGCACCAGCCCAACCCGCTGGTCGCCGACCACACCACCATGCGCGGCATGCGGGCGTTGCAGGACGTCGGGCTGGTCGGCGAGGTCGGGGTCAGCAACTACAGCCTGCGCCGCTGGCAGGTCGCCGAGGCGGCGCTCGGCCGGCGGGTGCTGAGCAACCAGGTCCGCTACAGCATGATCGACCGCGGGCCGGAGCACGACCTGCTGCCGTACGCGCGGCAGGCGGGCCGGATTGTCATGGCGTACAGCCCGCTGGCCCAGGGGTTCCTCTCCGGCCGGTACGACGCGAAGAACCCGCCCAGCGGGGCGATCCGTCGGGCCAACCCGTACTTCCTGCCGGAGAACCTGGAACGCGGCGCGACGCTGATCGACACGCTGCGCCAGGTGGCCGGGGCACACGACGCCACGCCCAGCCAGATCGCCCTGGCGTACCTGCTGCGCCACCCCAGCGTGGTGGCCATCCCCGGCGCGTCCAGCGTCGAGCAGATGGAACGCAACGCGGCCGCCGCCGAGATCGACCTGGCCGACGACGAGTACGCCGCGCTGGCGGGCGCGGCGAAGGAGTTCCGCCCGATCACCGGGTTGGCGGCGGTGCCCCGCCTGCTCCGGGCCCGTTCCCGAAAGTGAGCATGATGGACGACATCACCGCACTGATCCTCGACGACCACGCCGCCTTCCGGCGTGGCTTCGCCCGCCTCGACGACGCCCGCGACGAGCACGAGCTGCTGGCCGTCTGGGAAGCGCTCGCCCTGCACCTGGACATCCACGCCGAGGCGGAGGAGACCATCCTCTATCCGCACCTGGTGCGCCACGGCGACGACGGCGAGGCCGAGACCGCCGACGCGATCGGCGACCACAACAAGATCCGCGACGCCATCGCCGAGTCCAAGCTGCACCCGGTCGGGTCGGACGAGTGGT
This sequence comes from Micromonospora phytophila, assembly GCF_023656545.1. Lineage (GTDB taxonomy): Bacteria > Actinomycetota > Actinomycetes > Mycobacteriales > Micromonosporaceae > Micromonospora > Micromonospora phytophila. Next base: position 1,548 of record NZ_JAMOKF010000150.1, read on the forward strand.
GGGCGGCGGTGCGGACGGCCCGCCGGGAGAACAGCGAGCACCTCGCCGAGGAGGAGGACGAGGCGCTGCCGGACTTCCGCCGGCACGCCGGCGTCGAACTCCGGGCCGAGCTGGGCGCCCGCTGGCTGACCTTCTACGGCGACCACAAGAACGGCCGCAACCTGGCCTTCGCCGACAAGGACCCGCAGCGCTACGTGCGCGAGCACCGCTGACCGGGGATCGCTTCCCCGAGCGCTCTGGAGCTGATGTCGTCAGCGACTCACCACCGCACCATCGGGCGTGATGTCGTGGACGACTCAGCTCCCAAGGCTGCGGTCAGCTGAGCCGCCGGGCCGATCTCCCCGGTGCGGGGGAGTCGGGGCGGGGCGTGGCGGCGGCAGAATGGGCGGGTGACTCCCCGCGCGGTCCTCGCCCCGCTGGTGGCCGGCAGCACCTGGCGGCGCGGCGTGTTCCTGCTGCTCGGCGGGGTGCTCGTGCTGCCGTACGTGCTGCTGGTGGTGACCTTCGCGCAGCTGCTCACCCGCTCGGAGATCCCCCGGCCGCTGGTGCTCGCCCTGCTGGTGATCGCGGCGGCGATCGCCGTCGTGCCGGTCTTCCTCGACGGCAGCCGGGCGCTGGAGATCGCCGCCGTGCGGAACCTGCTCGGCGTCGACCTGCCCGACCCGACCCCCGGGCACCGTGGCGACCGGGAGACCCGACTGCGCGGCGCGCTCTGGATCGCCACCCATCTCCTCACCGGCGGGCTGGTGATGGCCGCCCTGTTCAGCGCGGTGCCGATGGCGCTGGCCTTCATCGCCCAGCAGTTCGGCATCGGGGACGAGATCGTCGGCCGGGAACGGTTCGGGCCGCTGGACGGGCGGGACACCGGCTGGCTGACCCTCACCGGGGTGGCGCTGCTGGTGGGCCTCGGCTACGCCGTCGCCGGGCTCGGCGCACTGGCCGGGTCGATGGCGCCGGTGCTGCTCGGCCCGGCACAGGCGGAACGGATCGCCGCGCTGGAGGCCCGGACCACCCGGCTCGCCGAACGCAACCGGCTGGCCCGGGAGCTGCACGACTCCGTGGGACACGCGCTCACCGTGGCCACCCTCCAGGCCGGGGCCGCCCGGGAGCTGCTTGACCGGGACCCGGAGTTCGTCCGGCGGGCGCTGACCGCCATCGAGGAGGCCGGGCGGACCGCGATGGACGAGCTGGACCACGTGCTGGGGCTGCTCCGGGAGACTGGCGGCGGGCCGGCCGCGCTGGCGCCACAGCGTACGCTCGCCGACCTGGACCGGCTAGTGGCCGACGCCCGCGCGAGCGGCGTGCCGGTCGACGCCCGGCGCGCCGGCGACCCGGCCGACCTGCCGGCGGCGGTGTCCCGGGAGGGCTACCGCATCGTCCAGGAGGGACTGACCAACGCCGCCCGGCACGGCCGGGGGCCGGTGGCCCTGCGCGTCGACGTGCGCCCCGACGCGCTGGAGCTGGAACTCGTCAACGCGCTGGTACGCCCCCGGCGCGCTGATCCGGGACGGGGCGGCCGGGGCCTGGACGGAATGCGGGAACGGGTGCTGCTGCTCGGCGGCCGGCTCACCGCCGGACCGGACGCCGACCGCTGGCGGGTCCGGGTCCGGTTGCCGTTCGAGGAGACCCGATGACCGGCCAGCCGGGAACCGGCGGCGCGGCCACCACGGGGGTGCTGATCGTCGACGACGACGAGCTGATCCGGGTGGGGCTGCGGGCCATCCTGGAGGCCCAGCCCGACCTGCGGGTCCTCGGCGAGGCCACCGACGGCGCGGAGGTGCTGCCGCTGGTCGCCCGGCTCCGCCCCCGGGTGGTGCTGATGGATGTGCGGATGCCGGGCATCGACGGCATCCAGGCCACCCGGCTGCTGCTGGCCGCCTCGGCCGACCCGCCCCGGGTGCTGGTGGTCACCACCTTCGCCAACGACGAGTACGTCTACGACGCGCTCCGCGCCGGGGCCAGCGGCTTCCTGCTCAAACGGGCCCGCCCCGCCGAGGTGGTGGAGGCGGTCCGGGTGGTCGCGCAGGGCGAGTCGCTGCTCTTCCCGGCCGCCATCCGCCGCCTCGCCGGGGCGTACGGGGGGCGGGGCGGCGACCGGCTGCGCGCGGCCCGGCTCACCGAGCGCGAGGCCGAGGTGCTCCGGCTGATGACCACCGGACTGTCCAACCCGGAGATCGCCGCGCAGCTGGTCCTCGGCGTGGAGACGGTGAAGACCCACGTCGGGAACGTGCTGGCCAAGCTGGGGGTGCGGGACCGCACCCAGGCGGTGATCGCCGCGTACGAGTCGGGCTTCGTCACCCCGTCGGGCTGAGCCGTTCCCCCGCGTGGGGGAGCCGCTTCCCCGCCGTACGGGAGGGTTCGCGGGGCGCGTCGGCCGAGGCTGAGTGCATGACGACGACTGCTGTTCCCACCCACCGTCCGGCCTCCCGTTGGCCCGACCGGCTCGCCCCGCTGGCCGCCGGTTGGCTCGGCCTGTGGGGCGTACTCGCCCTGCTCTGCACGCTGACCGGCGCCGGCTACCCGTTCGGGGCGAACGACCCGGACGGCGGCGGGGCGAACCTGCTCCGGCTGGTTCCCGTCGACGTCGCGCCGCCGCTGTTCGCCGGGATGCTGCTGGTCGCCGCGGTCGCCGCGCTCGCGATGAGCGGCCAGGGCGCCCGTACCGCCGGCCCGCTGCGCGCGCTGCTGCTCGGCTACGGCTGGACGGTCGCCTTCGTCCTGGCCGTGGTGGTGCCCGACGCGCGGGTGCTGGTGATCCTCGGCTACGCGCCGATGCTGATCCTCGGCGCCCCGTTCGGCTGGCCGCCGGTCGACTACGCCGACATCTTCACCTGGTCGCTCGGTGTCAAGGTGGCCGCCATGGCGGGCGGGGTGCTGCTGGCCGGGGCGCTGCTGGTCTGGCAGCGGCGGACCGCCGACGCCTGCGTGGCCTGCGGCCGGGGCGGCGCCGAGCGGGGCTGGACCACCCGTGCGGCGGCCGCCCGGTGGGGGCGCTGGGCCGCCTGGACCGCCGCGGCCATCCCCTTCGCGTACGCGCTGACCCGGTTCGCCTGGGCGGCCGGCATCCCGCTCGGCATCTCCCGGGAGTTCCTCGACGAGATGCGGGAGACCGGACTGGTGTGGGCCGGCGCCGGGCTGGGCGCCTTCGCCACCGTCGGCGCGGTCCTCACCCTCGGGCTGGTGCAGCGCTGGGGCGAGCGGTTCCCGCGCTGGATGGTCGGTCTGGCCGGCCGGCCGGTGCCGGTGAAGCTCGCGGTGGTCCCGGCCACCCTGGTCGCGGTCGCGGTGACCGCGGCCACCCTCGGCCTGGTCACCACGCCCGACTTCTGGGCGCTCGGCGGCGGCTTCAGCTTGGCCAGCGCGCCGATGCTGCTCTGGCCGTTCTGGGGCGTCGCGCTCGGGGCGGCCACGTACGCGTACCACCTGCGGCGCCGGGGCGGCTGCGCCCGCTGCGGACGCGGCTGACGTCGCGGGCCGGCGCCCGGCCGCCGGCCCCGGCCCCCAGGGGGAGGAGGGTGCCCCGTCGATCGACGGGGCACTCTCGTTTTCCTGAGCTAGCGTGGGTCGGGTGACTGCGCCTTCCCCGATTGTCCCGGTCCCACCGGCCGACCTGCCCGGCACGCTCGGCGCGCTGCGGGCGGCCGGCCACCAGTACCGCACGGTCAAGCAGGAACTCCGCGACAACCTCCTGGCCCGGATGCGCTCCGGCGCCGACCGCTTCCCTGGCATCGTCGGCTACGACGACACGGTGCTGCCCGAGGTGGAGCGGGCGTTGCTCGCCGGGCACGACATGGTGCTGCTCGGCGAGCGCGGGCAGGGCAAGACCCGGCTGATCCGCTCGCTCGCCGGGCTCCTCGACGAGTGGACGCCGGTCATCGCCGGTTCGGTGCTCAACGAGCACCCGCTGCACCCGCTCACCCCGGCCTCCCGGGCGCTGGTCGCCGAGGCCGGCGACGACCTGCCGGTGGGGTGGCTGCACCGCTCGATGCGCTACGGCGAGAAGCTCGCCACCCCGGACACCAGCGTTGGTGACCTGATCGGCGACGTCGACCCGATCCGGATCGCCCAGGGGCGCACCCTCGGCGACCCGGAGACCATCCACTTCGGCCTCGTCCCGCGTACCAACCGGGGGATCTTCGCGGTCAACGAGCTGCCCGACCTGGCTGAGCGGATCCAGGTGGCGCTGCTCAACGTGCTGGAGGAGCGGGACATCCAGGTCCGCGGCTACCAGCTGCGGCTGCCGCTGGACCTGTTCCTGGTGGCCAGCGCCAACCCGGACGACTACACCAACCGGGGCCGGATCATCACCCCGCTCAAGGACCGCTTCGGGGCGGAGGTCCGCACCCACTACCCGGTCGACCTGGAGCTGGAGCTGGCGCTGATCCGGCAGGAGGCCGACCTGGTCGCCGAGGTGCCCGAGCACGTGCTGGAGGTCCTCGCGCGGTTCGCCCGGGCGGTGCGGGAGTCGCCGTCGGTCGACCCGCGCTCCGGCGTCTCCGCCCGGTTCGCCATCGCCGCCGCCGAGACCGTCGCCGCCGCCGCGCTGCGCCGCGCCGGCCTGCTCGCCGGGACGTCGGCCACCGCCGGCCCCGACGACCGGCCGGTACGCCCGGAAAACCCGGTGGCCCGGGTCGGCGACGCGGTCTCCGTCACCAGCACTCTGCGCGGCAAGGTGGAGTTCGAGAGCGGCGAGGAGGGGCGGGAGGTCGAGGTCCTCGGTCACCTGCTGCGCACCGCGACCGCCGAGACGTTCCGGGCCCGACTGGCCGGGCTGGACCTGTCCGGGTTCACGGGGCTGGTGGACGAGGACGCGGTGATCGAGACCGGTGAGCTGGTCAGCTCCGCCGAGCTGCTGCGCCAGGTGGGCACCGTGCCGGGGCTGGCCAAGGTCCTCGACCGGCTCGGTCTGGGTGACGCGCCCACCCCGGAGCAGGCCGCCGCCGGCGTCGAGTTCGTGCTGGAGGGGTTGCACCTGACCCGCCGGCTCGGCAAGGACGTCACCGACTCCGGTCGGACCCGCTACGGCGGCCGGGCCTGAGCATGACCGGCAACCGGTTCCGGTACGGGCAGTGGCGCGGCGGTCCCGACCCGCTCGCGCCCCCGTACGACGTGCGTGGGGCGGTGGACGCCGTCGGTTCGGAGGTGCTGGCCGGCGGCAGCCTCCGGGAGGCGCTGCGGGACCTGCTGCGGCGGGGCCCGCAGGGGCGCGGCGGCCTCGACGACCTGGCCGCCCGGGCCTGGCGGCTGCGGCGGGAGGCGCTGCGCCGCGGCGACCTGGACGGGGCGGTGACCCGGGCGCGGGCCCTGCTCGACCAGGCGCTCGCGGCGGAACGGGACGAGCTGCGCGGGCGCGACGACGACGCGGCCCGGTTCGCCGAGGCGGTGTTGGACAACCTGCCCCGCTCCACCGCCCGCGCGGTGGAGGAGTTGGCCGGCTACGAGTGGGCCAGCGACGAGGCCCGGCAGACGTACCGGCGGATCCTGGACGGGCTCCGGGACGACGTGCTGGGCCAGCGCTTCGCCGGGCTGCGCGACGCGGTACGCGCCTCGGCCGACCCGGTCGCGCAGCAGCAGTTGGCCGAGATGATGCGGGACCTCAACGACCTGCTGGCCCGGCACGCCCGCTCGGAGGACACCACCGACGCGTTCGCCGAGTTCATGCGCCGGCACGGCGAGTTCTTCCCGGAGCAGCCGCGCGACGTCGACGAGTTGGTCGACGTGCTGGCCCGCCGGTCGGCGGCCGGGGAGCGGCTGATGCGTTCGCTGTCGGACCGGCAGCGCGAGGAGCTGGCCGGCCTGATGCGGCAGTCGCTGGGCGACCGGCTCACCGACGAGTTGGCGGCGTTGGATGCGAACCTGCGGACGCTGCGGCCGGATCTGCACCGGGGCCGGGGTGAGCGGGTGCGGGGCGAGCAGCCGCTGGGCTACGCCGAGGCGGCCGGCGCGCTCGGTGAGATCGCCGAGCTGGACGACCTGTTGGACTCCCTCGAGCAGGAGCATCCCGGGGCCACCCTGGACGACGTCGACGTCGACGCGGTGGCCCGGACGCTGGGCCGGGACGCCGCCGACGACGTACGCCGGCTGCGGGAGCTGGAGCGGGAGCTGCGCCGGCAGGGGTGGGTGAGCCGGGACGCGGACGGGTTGACCCTGAGCCCGAAGGCGCTGCGCCGTCTCGGCGGCACCGCGCTGCGCCGGGTCTTCGCCGACCTGACCGCGGGGCCGCGCGGCCAGCACGACCTGCGCTCGGCGGGCGCCGCCGGCGAGGTCAGTGGCGGTTCCCGCCAGTGGGAGTACGGCGACGAGCAGCCCCTCGACGTGGTCCGGACGCTGACCCGGGCGGTTCGTCGGGCCGGGACGGGCGTGCCGGTGCAGCTGGCGGTCGAGGACTTTGAGGTGGCGGAGACCGAGCGGCGGGCGTCGGCGGCGGTGGCGCTCTGCGTCGACCTCTCCTACTCGATGATCTCGCAGGGCCGGTGGGGTCCGATGAAGCAGACCGCGCTGGCCCTGTCGCACCTGATGGCCACCCGGTTCCCGCAGGACGCGCTGCAGATCGTCGGCTTCGGCCGGGAGGCGTTGCCGCTGACCCAGCTGGAGCTGGCCGCGGTGGAGCCGGACATGCAGCAGGGCACCAATCTTCAGCACGCGCTGCGGCTGGCCGCCCGGCACCTGCGGCGGCATCCCGACGCCGAGCCGGTGGTGCTGGTGGTGACGGACGGGGAGCCGACCGCCCACCTGGACCCGGACGACGGGGAGGCCCTGTTTCACTGGCCTCCGCTGCCGGAGACGATCGAGGCCACCGTCCGCGAGGTGGACCGGTTGACCCGCTACGGCGCCACGCTCAACCTGTTCATGCTGGGCGACGATCCCGGCCTGCGCCGCTTCGTCGACGCCGTGGCCCGCCGCAGCCGCGGCCGGATGTTCACCCCCGATGCCGGCGACCTCGGCGAGTACGTCGTCTCCGACTACCTGCGCGCCCGCCAAGGCCGCCGCTAACCGCACCGCACCGCGCCGCGCCGCGCCGACGCGACGATGCAGTTGTGTCGGGGATGAAGGCCGCCCATCTGGGTGAACCGGGCACCACAACTGCATGATCGACGGGGCCGGGCGGGGTTGACTGGGGGTGTGGACGGCGAGGGGTTGCGGCGGGTTTACGAGGAGGTGCTCGCCGAGGTCGACGCGGGGGGGTTCGGGGCGCCGCCGGAGGGGCAGTTGAGCGCCGAGCAGATCGTCGGGCACCTGGCCGCCAACGACGAGTTGATGAGCGAGGCGACCGAGGCGGTCCTGGCCGGGTCGCCGTTCGCCTACTACGACCTGGAGACGATCCACCGTCCGCAGGTGGACGCGCTGGTCGCCGAGTGCGGGGGCCTGGACGGGGTGGCCACCCTGCTGCGGGCCACCAGTCAGAAGCTCGTCGCCCTGGTCGAGCGGCTCGGGCCGGCGGCGGACACCCCGGTCGATACGCACCTGCGCGAGGGCTTCGACCTGGTCGTCGACGAGCCGCTGCCCTGGGGCCGCACCCTCGACCTGCACGGCCGCGTCCACCTGCCGAAGCACCTGGCCCAGCTCCGGATGCTCCGCGCCGGTTGACAGCGTGGCCGCCCGGCGACCAGTGGCAGGGAGCGTTGGTCGTGGCGGCCGTCGGCCTGGTGGTCGGCGGACTGTTCCTCGCGTGGTGGATCGCTCCGGAGGCGAAAGGCTGTCGCCGTCCCGGACGCCGGAGCGTCGCCGCCGCACGCGGGCGAGACCCGTGCGCCGGTCGGGACCCTCGCCCCGCCGGCGTGGCCGGCGCTGAGGCGGCGGGTCAGTCCGGTCCCGTCGCCGTGGGTTCCGGGGCGCGGCGGAAGGCGCGGCGGTAGGTCGACGGGGCGACACCGATGCGCTGGTGCAGTTGCTGGCGCAGCGCCGCAGCGGTGCCGAAGCCGCAGCGGCGGGCCACCTGGTCGACGCTGAGGTCGGTGGTCTCCAGCAGCAGCCGGGCGTGGTCGGTGCGCTGCTGGAGCAGCCACTGCGCGGGGCTGAGCCCGGTCTCGGAGCGGAAGTGCCGGGTGAAGGTGCGCACGCTCATCCGGGCCTGCTCGGCGAGGTCGCGCAGGCTGACCGGCTCGTGCAGCCGCTGCCGGGCCCACTCGCGGGCGGTGGCGGTGCTGGCGTCCGCCGCCTTCGGCACCGGGCGTTCGATGTACTGGGCCTGGCCGCCGTCGCGCCACGGGGGCACCACGCACCGGCGGGCCGCCCGGTTGGCGACCTCGCTGCCGTGGTCGGTGCGGATCACGTGCAGGCACAGGTCGATCCCGGCGGCCACCCCGGCCGAGGTGAGCACCGTGGCGTCGGCCACGAAGAGCACGTCCGGGTCGAGGTCCACGCCCGGGTGGAGCCGTCGGAACCGCTCGGCGTACGCCCAGTGGGTGGTGGCCCGGCGGCCGTCGAGCAGGCCGGCGGCGGCGAGCACGAACGCGCCGGTGCAGATCGACATGATCCGCGCCCCGCGCTCGCACGCCGCCCGCAGCGCCGCGGCCACCTCCGGCGCGACGGCGGCGTCGGGCAGCAGGCTGTCGCCGTGGATGCCCGGGACGATCACCGTGTCCGCGGTCTCCAGGAGTTCCAGACCGTGGTCGGGGAGGACCTGGTAGCCGGCGGTGCTGCGCACCGGTCGTGCGCCGGGGGTGCAGACGTCGACGGTGTAGAGGCGAGCGCCGTCGGCGTTGCGGGCGGTGCCGAAGACCTGGGCGGGGGTGCCGAGGTCGAGGCCGACGACCTGGTCGAGGGCGAGCACGGCGATCCGGTGCGGGGCGAGGGTCATGGCCCGATTATTGCGCATGATGGCTTCCGGGCCACTCGTCGCGGCTGCCACCGGCCCCGCAGACTCGGCATCGTGACCCGTACCCTCGTGGACCCGGCTGCGCCGGGTCGCGCCCGCCGCCTGCACCCGGCCTGGCTCGTCGCCGCCGTCGCCTTCGTCGCGCTGGTCGGCGCGGCGGGCTTCCGCGCCACCCCCTCGGTGCTGCTGCACCCGCTGCACGCCGAGTTCCGCTGGCCGCTCGCCACCATTTCCGCGGCGGTTTCGGTCAACCTGCTGCTCTATGGGCTGACCGCGCCGTTCGCCGCCGCGCTGATGGACCGCTTCGGCGTCCGCCGGGTGGTGACCGTCGCGCTGCTGCTGGTCGCGGCGGGCAGCGGCCTGACCGTCTTCATGACCGCGAGCTGGCAGCTGATCCTCTGCTGGGGTGTGCTGGTCGGGCTGGGCACCGGGTCGATGGCGCTGGCGTTCGTGGCGACCGTGACCGGGCGTTGGTTCGTCCACCGCCGGGGGCTGGTCACCGGCGTGCTCACCGCCGGCGGGGCGGCCGGTCAACTGGTCTTCCTGCCGCTGGTGGCCGTGCTGGTCCGCGAGCACGGCTGGCGGTCGGCGGCGCTCGTCGTCGCCGGGGCGGCGCTGGCGGTCGTACCGCTGGTGGTGTGGCTGCTGCGGGAGCACCCGGCGGATCTCGGCCTGCCCGCCTACGGCGCGGCCGAGGTGGTGCCCCCGGCCCCGGCGGCCGGCGGGGCCGCCGCCCGGGCCGTCGGCGCGCTCACCGCGGCCGCCCGGACCCGGCCCTTCTGGCTGCTGGCCGGCGGCTTCGCGATCTGCGGCGCGACCACGAACGGGCTGGTCGGTACGCACTTCGTCCCGGCCGCGCACGACCACGGCATGCCGCAGACCACCGCCGCCGGGCTGCTGGCGCTGGTCGGGCTCTTCGACATCGTGGGCACCATCGCCTCGGGCTGGCTGACCGACCGGGTGGACAGCCGGCTGCTGCTCGGCGCCTACTACGCGCTGCGCGGCGGCTCGCTGCTGGTGCTGCCCGGGCTCTTCGCGGCCTCGGCCGAGCCGAGCATGCTGGTCTTCATCGTCTTCTACGGGCTGGACTGGGTCGCCACGGTGCCGCCCACCGTGGCGCTGTGCCGGGAGTACTTCGGCGCGTCCGGCGCGGTGGTGTTCGGGTGGGTCTTCGCCGCCCACCAGGTCGGTGCCGCGGTGGCCGCCACCGGCGCCGGGCTGGTCCGCGACCGGCTCGGTGACTACGCCCTGGCCTGGTACGTGGCCGGGGCGCTGTCGATCGGCGCGGCCGTGCTGTCGCTGCTGCTGCGCCGCCGGGGGGTGCCGTCGCCGGTGGCCGTCCCGGTCCCGGCCGGCCCCGCCCGCCGGGCCTGGAGCTACCGCGGCTGAGCTGAGCTCAGCCGACCAGCCACTGCTGCTCGGCGGCGCCGGTGCACGCCGCCTGTTCGATGTCGTCGCCGGCTTCGGTGCCGGCGTCGTCGACCTGCCCGCACCGGCCGCTGTGCACCGGGACCAGCAGCACCGGACCGGCGCCGGTCGGGGTGAGCCGCCACTGCTGGTTGGCCTGGCCGTGGCAGGGGAACTGCTGGAGCTTCGCCCCGTCGTCGGTGCTGGCCCCTTCGACGTCGAGGCACTGCCCGTGGGCGGCGTTGGTCAGCGTCACCACGTCCGGGGCGACCGGATTCGCGACCCACTGCTGCTCGGGTCCGCCGGTGCAGGCGGCCAGTTGCGCCGGCGCCTCCTTGTCGCCGCCGTCCAGCCCGAGGCAGAGGCCCGAGGCGACCGCCCGGAAGACCTTCGGTCCGGCGAGCGGGGCGGGCGCGGCGCTCGGCGGGGCCGTCGGGGTCGGGGCGGGCGCGGCCGGGGTGGTGGGCGCCG
>NZ_JAMOKF010000151.1 GCF_023656545.1 Micromonospora phytophila
CCGCGGCGGGGCTGGCCGGGCGCAGCCGCCGCCTCGGTGACGAGGCCGAGCGGGCCCGCAAGGCGGTCACCGCCCGCATCCGCGACACGCTGCGCCGGCTCGACGAGCGCCACCCGGCGCTCGCCGCGCACCTGCGCGACACCGTCTCCACCGGCAACACCTGCCGCTACCTCCCACCCGAGCCGCCGCCCTGGCGTCTGTAGAAGGCCGCGCCGCTCAGCCGGCGCGCGATCGCCCAACCCCGCCACCACGATGGCCGGCGACGTCGGGGAACAAACCACCCCGTCACCTGCACGGCCAGCCGGGCGGAGGTCAACGCCAGCTCGCGTGCAGCGGCGCGTCGACCGTGCCCACCGCGGGCGGCAGTCCGACCGTGCCCACCGCGGGCGGCAGTCCGACCGGGGACGGACCTCGACGCGGCGGCGGGCACCGCCAGGTTCATGGCGGTGCCCGTCGCGTCGTCGATCAGCGGCGGTTGTAGCGGTACATCGTCAGGGTGCCGAAGACCACCACGAAACCGGCGCTCCACAGCAGCATCCACATCGTGCTCGACGCGTCGGGGGCCCCCGACATCGCCGCGCGCACCGACGCCACCAGCTGGGTGACCGGGTTGACCTTGACGAAGGCCTGCAGCCAGCCGGGCATCGTGCCCGGGTCGACGAAGACGTTGCTGAGGAAGGTGAGCGGGAACAGCACCATCATGCTGACGCCCATCACGGACTTCTCGCTGCGCAGGATCAGACCGAAGAACGTCCAGACCCAGGAGAACGCGAAGGAGAAGACCACCAGCAGGCCGATCCCGGCCAGTACGCCGATCACCCCGCCGCCGGGGCGGAACCCCAGCGCCAGCCCCACGCCGAGGATGACCAGGGCGGCGAGGACGTAGCGCAGCACGTCGCCGAAGATCATGCCGACCAGCGCGGCGGGCCGCCAGACGGGTAGCGTCCGGATCCGGTCGAAGACGCCCTTCTCGATGTCGGCGTTCAGGCCCACGCCGGTGTACATGGTGATCATCACGACGCTGGTCACCATGATGCCGGGCAGGAAGAACTGCAGGTAGTCACGGGGACTGTCGGCCAGCGCGCCGCCGAACAGGTACGTGAACATCAGCACCATGATGATCGGGAACGCTGTCACGTCGAAGAGCTGCTCCGGCACGTGCTTGATCTTCAGCATGGCGCGCCAGCCGAATGTCAGCGACGCCGACAGCGCATTGGGCCGGGGCGGTCGCGCACCCGGCGCGAGGACCGTCGCCAGGGCGTCGGTGGACGGTACGTAGACCGACGGGGCCCGCCCGGTCGTGGTGGCGGTGTCGCTCATCGGGCTGCCTCCAGCTGCTCGTCCCGTTCGTCGGCCGTGACGGCGGGATGGTCGGTCAGGGCCAGGAAGACCTCGTCCAGGCTCGGCTGGCCGAGGGAGAAGTCGTCGACGACGATGCCGGCGCGGGCCAGGTCACCGAGCGCCCGGGCGGCCTGCTCGCTGGCGTCGAGGTCGGTGCCGTCCCCGCCGACGCGGGCCGTCAACGCGACCGGGTCGGGTTCGAGCTGCACCGGCACGCCGAGCGCCAGGCGGAGCACCTGCTCGGCCTCGGGTCGCCGCCCGGGGTCGCGCAGTCGCAGGTGCACGGTGCCGGAGCCGACCGACGACTTCAGCTCGCCTGGGGTGCCCTCGGCGATCACCCTGCCGTGGTCGACCACCGCGATGCGGCCGGCGAGCTGGTCGGCCTCGTCCAGGTACTGCGTGGTCAGCAGCACCGTCGTGCCGTGCGCCACCACCGCCCGGACGATCTCCCACACCTGGTTGCGGCTGCGCGGGTCCAGCCCGGTCGTCGGCTCGTCGAGGAAGAGCAGGTCGGGGGTGCTCAGGATGCTCGCCGCGATGTCGATGCGCCGCCGCATGCCACCGGAGTACTTCTTGACCTGGCGATCCGCCGCCTCGGTCAGGCCGAACGCGGCGAGCAGGCTCTCGGCCCGCTCCCGGGCCGCCGGCTTGCGCAGCCCGAGCAGGCGGCCCAGCAGCACCAGGTTCTCCGTCCCGGTCAGGTCCTCGTCCACCGAGGCGTACTGGCCGGTCAGGCTGACCCGGGCGCGGACCGCGTCGGCCTCGGAGACCACGTCGTGCCCGAAGACCCTCGCCAGGCCGGCGTCGGGACGCAGCAGCGTCGCCAGCACCCGCACCGCCGTGGTCTTGCCCGCGCCGTTCGGGCCGAGCAGGCCGTAGACCGTGCCGGCGGGCACCCGCAGGTCGAGGCCGTCGAGCGCGCGGGTCTCCCCGAACGACCGGGTGAGGCCGTCGGCCTCGATGGCCGGGCCGGTGGTGCGTCTACTCATGATCTGTTCCTTCCTCTCACAATCTCAGGAGACGTAGGGCCGCGCCGCCCGGCCCTCGCGCAGCGTCAGGCCCCACCAGCAGACCTGGTCGAGCAGGACCCGGGCGTCGCGGCGCAACTGGTCCGTGGCCAGGGGCGTCGTCTCACCGCAGAGCAGGTCGACGCCGACGGTGTCGCGCACCGTCACGGCGTGCAGGGCGGTGAAGACCGTGCGGAGCTGGTCGACCGCGTGCAGGCCGACCGAACGGCAGCCGTACGACACGAAGCCGACCGGCTTGGCCTGCCACTCGTCGTACGCGTAGTCGATCGCCTGTTTCAACGAGGCCGGGAAGCTGTGGTTGTACTCGGGGGTGACCACCACGAACGCGTCCGCCCGGCTCACCTGCGCCACGAACGACCGCATCGCCGGGGTCGGCTCGGCCGGGTAGCTGGCGGGGAAGTCGTAGTCGGCGAGGTCGACGACCGTGACCGTCAGCTGGTCGTGCCGCTTCGCCTGCTCGACGAACCAGTGCCCGAGCTGCTCGCCCATCCGTCCCTCGCGGGTGCTGCCGATGATCACGGCAAGCCGCAGCGCCCTCATGACTTCCCTCCCGCCTTTCGGGCCTCACCCGTCAGGCGCGAGATCGCGCCCAGCGTCCGCCAGATCGGATCTGGCGGGTGGACCCGGATGGTCGGTGGCGGCTGTTTCAATGAGCCCCGAAGAAACGGGGGCGGACATGACAGACGTGCGCATCGCGCGGTGGACCGAGGGGGATCTCGACCTGCTGCGGCAGCTCAACGCGCCGGAGATCCGGCACCACACGGGCGGGCCGGAGACCGACGAGCAGGTGATCGCCCGCAACGACCGCTACGCGCGGTTCAGCGGCACCGGCCCCGGCTGCATGTACACGATCATGCTGCCCGACGGCGCGAAGGTGGGCAGCGTCGGCTACTGGGAACGCGAGTGGCGCGGCGAGCAGGTCTACGAGATGGGATGGGCGGTGCTGCCCGCGTACCAGGGCAGGGGGGTGGCCACCGCCGCGGTGCGCGCGGTGGTGGACGTGGCCCGCGCCCGGCGGACCCACCGCTGGGCGCACGCCTACCCGTCGGTCGACAACCCGGCCTCCAACGCGGTCTGCCGCAAGGCCGGCTTCACGCTGCTCGGCGAGACGGACTTCGAATACCCGCCCGGGCGCCTGATGCGCTCCAACGACTGGCGGGTCGACCTGACCGGGTGACCGGCTCGGTCAGCGCGCCGCCGTTTCCGACGGGTGGGGCGGTGGACCGCCGGCCGAGCGTCCGCCGCCTTCACCGGGCTGGCCGAATGCCCGCCCGGGTGGGGGCCGGACGGGCCCTTGTATTCGATGATCGTGGATGCCACGATCGGCACGCGTCGACCACCATGGATCGACGTGCACCGCCGCATCGGCGAAACGGGGATCTCCATGGTGAGCCCTGCCCTGCCCTTCTCCGTTTTGCGTCTGTCCACTACGGAGGAGGACCGCAGGATGGCAAGGACCAGACGTTCCACGGCGGCACTGATCGCGACGATGCTCAGCATCGTCGGCGCCCTCGCCGTCATCTCGCCCGCGAGCGCCGGAAACGCCTACATCGGCGTCGACGGCCGGGAGAGCCGCTGCAACAACAATTCGAGGTCGTGTCTCTACTACAGCACCCTGTCCTCCGCCTACTGGGCGACCACCGGCGGGGACAGCGACCTGGGCAACAACTACTTCGCCAGCGGCACCGGCTCCGGCGCCGGTCAGCGGGTGCGGAACAACGCGGCCAGGATGTCCTGCTACTACGGCGTCGCCCAGCAGTGCCAGAGCTACTTCAGCCCCGGCTACACCGGCAGCATGGACTGGATGTTCTGGGGTCAGACCGGGCAGCTCTACTACACCTGGAACGACGAAGCGTCGATGAAGGTCATCTGATTTCCGTTTCGTGGGCGGTGCCGTGCCGTGAGCGGCACGGCACCGCTCCCGAAGTCGTACACCTGACGAGGGGTAGCCAACCGATGGAACGCCGTTTCTCCCGTCGCCGCGCGGCGACGAGCATGGCCGCGCTCGCGGTGCTGGCCGCGACCGTCACCGGCTGCGGCGCCGACGACGCCGCGTCGACCGGCGGCGGAGCCCCGGCCGCGACTCCCGCGGCGGGCGGCGAGGTGGTCCTGCCCATCGACGCGTACGCGCTCACCACCGTCGACGTCGGCCGGCTCGGTCACGCCCGCACCCTGCTCGCCGGGGACTGCATGCGCCGGTTCGGGTTCACCTTCGACGCGCAGGCCGTCGAGGCCGATCTCCGCGACCAGGTCAAGGACGTTGGTCTGCACGGCAACCTGCGCCGCTACGGGGTCACCGACGACGCCGTCGCGACCCGGTACGGATACCACCTCGCCTCCACCGTCGAGGCCCCGGCCGCCGCGACCGGCGAGGCCCGGTCCGACCACGGGCTCGGGCAACTGACGGCGGCCAAGGAGGCGGTGCTCTTCGGCACCACCGCCGACGGCAAGGCGCTCGCCCAGGTCGGCGGCCAGCAGGTCCCCCGGGGCGGCTGCCTCGGCGAAGCCCGCACCAGGATCGCCGACGCCGGCCAGTTGGGGGAGTCGGCGGTGGTTTCCCGCATCTCGGCGGAGTCCTTCCAGCGCTCACTGAACGACCCGGCCGTGACGGCGGCGATCGGGCGGTGGTCGGCCTGCATGAAGGCCCAGGGCCACAGCTACCCGAGCCCACTTGAGGTCGCTGCGACCTTCGACCTGGAGAACCCGACCGTCGCGGCCAAGGAGGTCGCCACCGCCCGGGCGGACGTGGCGTGCAAGCGGCAGGTCGACCTCGTGACGGTCTGGACGAGGTTCGAGGAGACGTACCAGAAGTCGCAGATCGAGAAGCACGCGCAGGAGCTGCAACGGCTCAAGGCCGACCGCGCGGAGCAGTTGAAACGGGTGAGCGCCGTGGTGACCGGGGGCTGATGAGCGTGCCCGACTCCGACGACCCTGCGGCGCGCTCACCGCTGGCCCGGCGGCGCCGCGCGCTCACCGCGTTCGGCGTGGCCACCCTGGTCACCTCGACCATCGGTCTGCTGGCCGCGACCCAGGTCAAGTCGCCGCAGCAGGTCGCCGCGGACACCCGGCCGCCGACCCCGAGCGTGCTCACCGCCCCGGTCGTCCGGCAGGTGCTCTCCACCACCCTCGTCATGCGCGGCACCTTCTCCACCGGCCGCCAGCACCCGTTCACCCCCCGGTCGGTGGCGGCCTCCGCACACGGCCCCGGCGGGGCCGTGCTGGTCGTCACCGCCCTGGGCACCCGGGCCGGGCGGCCCGTCCAGGCCGGTCGCATGCTGGTCGAGGTGTCGGAGCGGCCGGTGTACGCGCTGCCGGGAGCGTTTCCCGCGTACCGCGACATGCTGCCGGGGCAGATCGGCAAGGACATCGCCCAACTCCAGGCCGGGCTCCGCGACCTCGGCTACCGCAGCGGCGACGAACGAGGTCACTTCGGCCCCGGCACGGCGGCGGCGGTCCGGCGCTTCTACCGCGACCTCGGCTACCCGGTACCGTTGACCGCCCCCGTCGCCGACGACACCAGGCAAGCCGACCCGCTGCCATCGGCCACCGGCCGGCCGGCGCCACCGGCCGCCCGCACCCCCGAGCCGATGGTGCCGATGTCGGAGGTGGCGTTCCTCCCGACGCTCCCCTCCCGGGTGGCCGCGCTCTCCGCGCGGGTCGGCGACATCGTCGCCGGCGAGACCCCGCTGATCACCTTCGCCACCGGCGGGCTCACCCTCACCGCGAAGCTCGATCCGTCCGACGAGGCGCTGGTCAAGGTCGGGGCGGCCGCCGAGATCGTCGCGGAGACCACCGGCTACACCGGTCGCGGCACCGTCGAGAGCCTCGGCGCCAAGACCACCGGCGGGGAATCCCCGCACATCCCGCTGCGCATCACCGGCGCCAGCGCGTGGCCCGCCGACCTGGCCGGCGAGGACGTCCGGGTCACCCTCACCACGGCGAGCACCGGCGACGAGGTGCTCGCCGTGCCCGAGGCCGCGATCTCCTCGGCGGCCGACGGCCGTACGTCGGTCACCGTGCTGACCGACGACCGGCAGCGCCTGGTCCGGGTGACCGTGGGTGCCTCCGCCGACGGCCTGGTCGAGGTGACTCCCGTCGACGGCGAGCTGCGCCCCGGCGACCAGGTGGTCACCGGCGCGGCGGACCCCGCGGCCGGCCAGCCGGGGGACCGGTGAGCGCGGAGGACCTCGTCCCGCCGGTGATCGAGCTCGCCGCGGTGCACCGGACCTACCCCGGGCCGCCGGAGGTGACCGCGCTGCACCCGACCAACCTGACCGTGCGCCGCGGCGACTACCTCGTCGTCGTCGGACCGTCCGGCTCCGGCAAGTCGACCCTGCTCAACCTGCTGGGGCTGCTCGACCGGCCCACCGGCGGCAGCTACCGGCTCGACGGCGTGGACGTGTCCGGCCTGCCCGAGCGGGACCGCACCGCGCTGCGCGGCGGCCGGATCGGCTTCGTGTTCCAGGCGTTCCACCTGCTGCCGCACCGCACCGCGCTGGAGAACGTCATGCTCGCCCAGATCTACAACGGCACACCCCGCTCGGCGCGGCGGGCCGCGGCCCGGGCGGCGCTGTCCCAGGTCGGCCTCGACCACCGCACGCACGCCCTGCCCACCACCCTCTCCGGTGGCGAACGGCAGCGGGTCGCGGTCGCCCGGGCGCTGGTGACCGCCCCGGCGCTGCTGCTCTGCGACGAACCGACCGGCAACCTCGACTCGACGACCGCCCGACGCCTGCTCGAGCTCTTCGACTCCCTGCACGCCGCCGGACTCACCATCGTGATGATCACTCACTCCGCCGAGGTGGCCCGGCGGGCCCAGCGGATCGTCACGATCTCCGACGGGATGCTGCGCGAGGGGGGCCGCGCCGAGCCGGCGCCGGCCGGGGCGCCGACGTGAGGTGGCGCCGGGACCGCCGCGTCCCCGAGCGCTCCACGCTGGGCGTACGCGACCTGGCGGCCGAGGCGACGGCCGGGATCCTGCAAAGGCCCGCCCGCTCGCTGCTCACCACCCTGGGCACCGTGCTCGGCGTCGGAGCCTTCGTGGCCGTGCTCGGCCTCACCTCCACCGCGGCCGGTCAGATCAGCAGCCACTTCGACGCGTTGAAACAGACCACGGTGACGGTGACCGACGTCGGCGACGGCCGCGAACGCGACAAGGACGCGCCCGCGCCGGTCGCCTTCCCGGGTGACGCCGACCAGCGCGTCACCGCCCTGAACGGCGCCGTCGGGGCCGGGGTCTTCTGGCCGGTGTCGTTGAGCAAGCCGGTGATCGGCGCCTCGGTGGCGGTCACCGCCCGGTCCAGCGGCAACGCCGGCGACCTCCCCGTCTACGCGGCCTCGGCCGGTCTCTTCGGCGCCATCGAACCCACCGTCCGGGTGGGCCGGGTGTTCGACCGCTTCCACGACCGACGAGGCGAGCGGGTCGCCGTGCTCGGCGCGGCGGCCGCCGCGCGGCTGGGCATCAGCCAGCTCCACGCGCAACCGGCGGTGTTCATCAACGGCGCCGCGTTCACCGTGGTCGGCATCATCGACGACGCGGAGCGGCTGCCCGAGCTGCTGCTCGGCATCATCGTCCCGCGCGGGACCGCCGAGCGGATGTACCGGCCACCCGACCCGACCATCAGCCCCGCACAGATGGTGATCCGGACCCGGCTCGGCGCGGCCCAGCTGATCGCCCGACAGGCGGCGCTGGCGCTGCGTCCCGACCGGCCCGACCTGCTGCAGGCGACGCCGCCGGCCGACCCGCACCAGCTCAGCGACAGCGTCAGCGGCGAGCTGACCGGCCTGTTCCTGACATTGGCCGCCATCTGCCTGGTCATCGGCGCCGTGGGCATCACCAACACCACCCTGGTGGCGGTCCTGGAGCGGGTCGGCGAGATCGGGCTGCGCCGGTCCCTCGGCGCCCGCCCCCGGCACATCGCCGCCCAGTTCCTCACCGAGTCGACCGTCCTCGGCACCGTCGGCGGGCTGACCGGCACGGCGCTGGGCGTCGGCGTCGTGCTCACCGTCGCGCTGGTCCGCGACTGGACCGCGGTGCTGGACCCGGCCACGGTGCTGCCGGCGCCGCTGATCGGCAGCGTCGTCGGCATGCTCGCCGGTCTCTACCCGGCGCTGCGGGCGGCGACGACGGAACCCCTCGAGGCCCTACGACGCTGAGCACCCGTGGTTACCAGGGCAGCACGCCGTACGCCCCGTCGCCGTCGGCGAGGAAGCCCCAGAGCCGACCCGTCGGCCCGTCCGCCGGCAACGTGGCCAGGTGCACGCTCACCTCGGCGCCCTGCTCGGGCGTCCGGAAACCGCTGTGCCCGTTCAGGTCGGTCGCGCAGTAGCCGGGGTTGGCCGCGTTCACCTTGACCGGGGTGTTTCGCAGCTCCTTGGCGTACATGGCGGTGACCATGTTCAACGCCGTCTTCGACGAGGGGTAGGGCACCGAGGCGATCGGCCACAGAAAGCTCGTCGGGTCGGTCATCAGGGCGACCGAGCCGACCTCGCTGGAGACGTTCACGATCCGCGCCGCCGCCGCCCGGCGCAGCAGCGGCAGCAGCGCGTTGGTCACCGCGACGACCCCCACCACGTTCGTCTCGTACGTCTGCCGCAGCACGTTCACGTCGGTCTCGCTGGGCAACCCCGGGCCGGCGACGCCGAGCGCGACACCAGCGTTGTTGACCAGCACGTCGAGCCGGCCGTAGTCCTGCTCGACCAGCGCGGCGACCCGCGCCACGGACCCCGCGTCGGTCACGTCCAGCGGCACGAACCGGGCGTCCGCTCCGCCGTCGCGCAGTTCGCGTTCGGCGGCCCGGCCGCGCTCGGCGTCCCTGGCACCGACCAGCACGGTCATCCCACGTGCGCCGAGCTGCCGGGCGGTGGCCAGGCCGATTCCCTTGTTGGCCCCGGTGACCAGGGCGATCATGTTCGTCGTCATGCCGTCCACGGTGCCCGCCCGGGCCGCCCGGGCGGGAGAGGCGTGCCGAGGCTGGGACCGGCGGTACCACCCTCGGTCGGCGCGGGTACGGCAAGCTGGGTGGCATGACGACCACCGGGCTGCGCCGCGACGAGCTGGCGGCGTTCCTGCGCAGCCGCCGCGCCCGGCTGCGCCCCGCCGAGGTCGGCCTTCCCGACGGGGTACGCCGCCGCACGCCGGGCCTGCGCCGGCAGGAGGTGGCGCAGCTGGCCGGGATGTCGGTCGACTACTACGTCCGGCTGGAGCAGGGGCGGGGGCCGCGCCCGTCCCGGCAGGTGCTGTCCGCGCTGGCCCGGGCGCTGCTGCTCAGCCGGGACGAGCGCGCGTACCTGTTCCGGGTGGCGGGCGAGAGTCCGCCGCCGACGGCCGGGCCGAGCCGGGAGGTGGCCCCGGGCCTGCGGCACCTGATCGACGCGATGACCACGACCCCGGCGTACCTCCTCGACGCGACCTACGACGTGCTGGCCTGGAACCGGCTGGCGACCTGGTTCGTGGGGGATCTCTCGGAGGTCCGGGCCACGGACCGCAACATGATCCGCTGGATGTTCCGGCGGTCCGTCACCGAGGGGCACTGGACCGATGAGGACGCCCTGCGCTTCGCCCGCACGTCGGTCGCGGACCTGCGCGCCGCCTACGGCCGCTACCCCGGTGACCGGGGGATCGCGGAGCTGGTCACCGAACTGCTCGGCACCTCGCCGCTCTTCGCCCGGCTCTGGGCCGAGCACGACGTCGAGGAGCGCCGCCCGGTGGTGAAGCGGGTGGCGCACCCACAACTGGGGCCGCTGGAGTTCGAGTGTCGGGTGCTGCACGTGCCGGAGACCGACCAGCGGCTCATCGTCTACGTCCCCGAACCGGGCTCACCCACCGCGGCGGCCTTCCACCGGGTGGCCGAGCGGCTCACGGCGCACTGAGCCGCGGTCCCGCCCGGGACGCCGTGCTCAGGCCGCCTTTCCCAGGGCGGCGGTGGCGAGCGGGGCGAGCTTCGCGATCAGTTCCGTGCCGGCGGCGAGGTCGCCGTCGTTCGCCGAGGCGTCGACCTGGAGCACGAAGTTGCCCCGCACCAGCAGCAGGGTGCACTGGTGGCGCGTCGCCTTCCCGATCAACCGCTCACAGAACGTGATGACGTCGGGTCCGTTCGGCGCCGGCGGGGGTGACGGCTGCACGATCTCGGAGGTGCGGCCGTCGCCCGGCACCTCGTACTTCTTGCACTTCTTGAGGGTGGCGCGCAGCTCGTCGGCGAGCTTGCGCCCCGGCACCTTGAGGTAGCCGACCACGTACTGCCGGATCCAGATTGTCTCGCCGTCCCAGACCCGCTCCCGGTGGGCGGTGCGCCGGCGGTCCGAGGGCAGGCTGTCCCGGCAGGGCGAGATCAGCTTCCAGGCCTCGGAGTTCTCCTCGGTGTGCTCCGTCGTCTCCGGGTGGAACTGCGCGTCGAGGTCGAGCATCGCCGCGCTCACCCGGGTGCGTACCTCTGCGGTGGAGGTCGGGGCGGGCCGGGGCGCCGCCTGCGTCGGCGCCGCCGACGCAGGCGGGGACCAGCGGGGCGACTCGGCGGCCCCGCTCCGACCGCAGGCCGCGGTCCCCGCCAGGACCAGCAACGACAGGACGACGGGGAGGGTACGGCGGCGCATCATCGCGGCGGCGGGGTCCTTTCATACGCGTAGAAGGGGCCCGACCGGGCCCCTTCTACGTGCGCTGCGCTCGCCCGTGGCGTTACATCAGGCGGGGACGTAGTCGAAGGTGTCCGGGTTGGGGCCCTGCCGTCCGGCCTCGCCCCGGTCCAGCCCGGTGATCCGCTCCATCGTCACGTCGTCGAGCTCGAAGTCGAAGATGTGGAAGTTCTCCTCGATCCGCTGCGGGGTCGTCGACTTCGGGAAGACGATGTCGCCGCGCTGCACGTGCCAGCGCAGCACCACCTGGGCGGCCGTCCGCTCGACCTGCTCGGCGATGTCCACGAGCGTCGGGTCGCCGAGCACCTTGCCCTGCGCGATCGGCGACCACGCCTCGGTGGGGATGCCGTGGGCGCTGCCGTACGCGCGCACCTCCTCGTTGCCGAAGTACGGATGCACCTCGATCTGGTTGACCGCGGGCGGCAGCTCCGCCTCGGCGGCCAGCCGCTCCAGGTGCGCCACCTGGAAGTTCGACACCCCGATCGAGCGGGCCCGGCCGTCGCGCTGGAACTCCTCCAGCGCCTGCCACGTCGACACGAAGTCGCCGTCGTAGAGGGTCGGCAGCGGCCAGTGGATGAGGAACAGGTCGATGTAGTCCATCTTCAGCGCCAACAGCGTCGACTCGAACGCCTTGCGGGCGTCGTCGGGCCGGTGGAAGCCGTTGTTCAGCTTGCTGGTCACGAAGACCTCGCGCCGGTCCAGCCCGGACTCGCGGACCGCCTGGCCCACCTCGGCCTCGTTGCCGTACATCTCGGCGGTGTCGATGTGCCGGTAGCCGATGTCGAGCGCCCGGCGCACCGCCTCGACGGTGTCCTTCGGCTCGATCTGGAACACCCCGAAGCCGAGCTGCGGGATGGTGTTGCCGTCGTTCAGGGTGATGTCGGGAATCGTGTTCGCCACTGCGGCTCCTTCGCCCATCGTCGTGTCACGGGGTCGCGGAAGCGCTTCCACGCCACACCGCCGTGCCGTTCCCCTTGGCGTACCCGTCCCGGCTGTCCTCTCACCAAGCTGTTCGGGTGATCCGCGCTACGCGTCACCCCGGTTCGTCGAAGAGCACCGGCCAGGGGCGGGGCGCCGGCACCGGCGGTGGGGCCGGCGGCGTGGGTCCGTCGGCCAGCACCTCGGCGGCGAGCTGCCCGAACATCGGCGCGGCGGGATGCGCGGCCCGGCGCGGCCAGGCCGCCGAGGTGCGCTTGACCAGCGGGGCGCCGGCGATCGGCCGCCAGGCGATCCGGGGCTCCC
>NZ_JAMOKF010000152.1 GCF_023656545.1 Micromonospora phytophila
CCGGGGCCGGCGCCTGGCCGTACGTCTGGCAGCCGGCCAGCAGGGCGGTGGCGCCCGCCGCGCCGGCGCCGGCCAGCAGCATCCGGCGGGACGGGCAGCACCCGCGGTGCTCGTCGCTCATCGTCGTGCCTTCCGTCGCGGGGTGCGTCACAGCCGGACGCCGAAGGTGGTGAAGTACCAGACCGAGGAGGTCAGCCACACCCCGGTCAGCGCGGTGAAGACGAGCCCGCCGACGACGGGGACGACCCAGCCGGCCAGTCCGCGCCGGGGCAGCGCGAGCATCTTCGTGGTGAACGCCCCGAAGAAGAGGCAGCCCAGCGCCGAGTGCGCCAGCGTCCGCGTGTCGTGGTCGGCGAAGCCGAGCGCGTAGAGGCAGTGCACCGCGACCGGGACGGCCAGCAGGAAGGCCGCCCGGCCGGACCAGCGGTGCACGGCGGGCGCCCAGGACGGGGAGAAGCGCCCGAGCCGCCCCCACATCGCCAGCGCGGAGAGCAACTGCACCACCGCGAGGAGCACGGCGCCGCTGCCCAGCCACACCTTCACCGTCAACGGGCCGGAGAATCCGGCCAGGTTGACCGCGACGCCGGTCGGGGTGTGGATCCGGCCGTAGACCCCCATGGCCACGGCGACCGCCGCGCCGAGGAGCACCGGGACGAGCAGCGACGCCTGCCCGGGATCCATCGGCGCGAACGCGGGCCGCGCCGCGTCGGGGCCGGGCGGCATCTGCACGGGCAGCACCTGAACGGTGGGGCCGTCCCCACCGTCGGGGGGGCCGCTGCGGCGATGGTCCGCCATCACCGACCCGCTTCCGCTGCCGGCACGACGGGCTCGGCGGTGATGGTGACCCCGTTGACGATCGTGCTGCGGAAGGCGGGGTCGAGCGGGGGCGCCGGCACCGGCGTGCCGTTCCAGGTGACCACGCCGATCTGGGTCCCGTCCGGGCGCATGATCCAGCCACCGTCCACGCCGGCGTCGCGGACCGAAGCGGTCGCGCGGTAGAGCACCGGCGCGGTCCCGGCGGCGGCCGTGGCGGTGAACGTCCACCGCCGGGTGCCGACGACCAGCTCACCGGCGGCCTTTCCGCCGTCGACGGTCCCGGTGAGCCGGGCTCCCTCCTTCCCGGTCAGCGCCAGCTTCCCGTCGGTCACGGTGCCCCGGAGCCAGATCTCCAGGCGCCGGCCGTCGCAGACGTACGCCGTGGCTCGGCCGTCCTTGACGGTGAGGGCGATGCTCGCGCCGCTGTCGAGCCGACCGGTCCAGCTGCCGTCCACCGTCGGTGCGGGAGCGCCGGTGGGCGCGTCCGGGGGTTGCGGCGTGGCGGGCGGGGACGCCGGTGGTGAGGCGGCGGCCGGTCGGGTCCCCGGGGTCGCCGGGGCGTCCGGGGAACCGGGGGAGCCCGGGGGAGTCCCGGGCGGCGCCGGGGCGGTGGCCGTCGCGCCGGCGTTCGCGGTCGGCCGCCCGGCGGGCGGCGCCGCCTGCGCGCTCATCGTGAACAGGACGGCGGCCAGCACGCTCCCGGTCAGCAGCGTGAGCAACGGGGTCGAGGGCTTCATGGGCAACTCCCTTCCCCTGGACGTACGGGGATGGCGGCCCGGTCGTTCAACCGACCGCGACATCGCTGCCCGCCGGTCCGCCCGGACCGGCGGGCACCGGGTCGGCTACCGGGCGTCCTCGGCCAGCGTGGTCGGGTCCACTACGGACCGGGTGACGCCGGCGCCGACCCGCTCGCGGCCGTCGGTCCGGGCCGCCCAGCCGGTGGTGATGAGCAGCAGCGCCGCGATGTACGTGGTCATCACGGCCAGGCCGTGCCCGGGCACCGTGGTGCCCGCCGCGCCGAGCCCGATCAGCAGGTCGGAGCCGAGGAACAGCGCCCCGCCCACCGCGACCCGCCGGGAGACCCCGGCCGCAGCGGCGGCCATCAGGCTCAGCGCGAGGCTGTACGCCAGGACGGGCACCCGCAGCGGCCCGAGGGCGTTCCACAGCAGGGCGTTGGCCAGCGCCCACAGCCCCAGGTAGCCGGCGACCGCCACGGTGGGCGGGCGCCGGTGCCGCAGGAAGGCGGTCAGGAAGCTGACCTGGGTGCCCAGGAAGAACGCCATCCCGACGAGGAAGGCGGTGTCGCCGGGCAGCAGCAGCGCGACGTCCCCGGCCGTGGCGAAGACCAGACCCACGGCGACGGCGTCGATCCGGCGTCGCCGGGCCACCAGGTGAGCCAGGAGCAGCGGCGCGAGCAGCGGCTTGGTCAGCCAGCGCAGGGCCGTCAGGTCGAAGGCCACGGCCACCAGCTCCAGCGCGGCCACCACGGCGAACGGCCAGAGCCGCCTCACTGGGCGGGCACCGGACGCGGCTGCGGGTGCGGTGCCGGCTGCCAGCCGGGTCGGCCGAGCACGTAGCCGAGCCGGTGCCGCCACGACGACGTGCTCCGCGCGTCGGCCCAGATGGCCCGGTACTCGTGGGTCGCCACCCGCAGCGGGTTGTACGTCCCGATGTTCTTGGTCAGGCCGTACCGGACGGTGGCCCGCTCCGGCTCGAAGGTGCCGAACAGTCGGTCCCAGATGATCAGGATGCCGCCGTAGTTGCGGTCGAGGTACTCGGTGTTGGCGCCGTGGTGCACCCGGTGGTGCGACGGCGTGTTGAACACCCACTCGACGGGCCGGGGCAGCACGCTGATCCGCTCGGTGTGCAGGAAGAACTGGTAGAGCAGGCTGACCGACTGCTGAAGGAAGATCATCCACGGCGGGATGCCGAGCAGCGCCAGGCCGAGCCAGAAGGGCATCGACGTCATCGGCGTCCAGCTCTGCCGCAGCGCCGTGGAGAAGTTGAAGAAGACGCTGGAGTGGTGCACCACGTGCCCGGCCCAGAGCAGCCGCACCTCGTGGTGTCCACGGTGGAACCAGTAGTAGGCCAGGTCCTCGGCGAAGAAGAGCAGGACCCAGGTCCACACGCTGGTGGGGGAGAGCTGCACCGGCGCGAGCGTGTACGCGGCGGCGTAGACGCCGACGGTCAGCAGCTTCCACGGCACGCCGATGACCTGGCTGCCGACGCCCATGGTCAGGCTGGTGGTGGTGTCGCGCAGCTCGTACCCGCGTTCGTCGTCGTCGGGGGCGAACCGGTAGGAGAGGGCTTCCACGGCGATGAGGAGCAGGAACGCCGGTATGGCGTACAGCACGGCGGGGATCATGCCCGGGCTTCCCTTCTCGGTGCGTCGGTGGTGGTGAGGGGGGCGGTGAGCAGGGTCCGCGCCTGCCGCGCGGCGTCCTCGGCCCGGCCGGCGGCGATGGCGTCGGCGAGCCGGTGGTGCCCGGCGACGTCGAGCAGCTCGGCGGCCCGGCCGAAGGCCAGGCAGGCGCCGATGGGCAGCCCGCCACCGAGCCCCTTGGCCAGGGTCACCACGTCCGGCTCGACACCGTCGGCCTGGTGGGCGAACCAGTGCCCGGTGCGGCCGACGCCGGTCTGCACCTCGTCGAGCACCAGCAGCGCGCCGTGCCGGGCGGTGATGCGCCGGGCGGCGGCGAGGTAGCCGGCCGGCGGGACGACCACCCCGTTCTCGCCCTGGATCGGCTCGACGATCACCATCGCGGTGGCGTCGGTGACCGCCGCCGCCAGGGCGGCGACGTCGCCGTAGGGGACGTGGGTGACCTCGCCGGGCAGCGGGCGGAACGGGTCGGCCTTGGCCGGCTGGCCGGTGAGCGCGAGAGCGCCCATCGTCCGCCCGTGGAAGCCACCCTGGGTGGCGACGACGTGCGACCGGCCGGTGAGCCGGGAGAGTTTGAACGCGGCCTCGTTGGCCTCCGCGCCGGAGTTGGCGAAGAAGACCCGGCCGGGCCGGCCGGCGAGGGCCAGCAGCAGCTCGGCGAGGGCCACCGGCGGCTCGGCGACGTAGAGGTTGGAGACGTGCCCGAGGGTGGCGACCTGCCGGGAGACGGCGGCCACCACGGCGGGGTGGGCGTGCCCGAGGGCGTTGACGGCGATGCCGCCGACCAGGTCGACGTACTCCCGGCCGGTGTCGTCGACCACGACGGCGCCGGCGCCGGCGACCAGCGCCAGCGGCGGGGTGCCGTAGTTGTCCATCATGGACGCGCCCCAGCGCTCGACCAGCGTGCTCATGACCGGACCATGCCTCTCTCGACAGTGGGGGCTGGCCGCTGCGCTCCCGCACTGACCGCGCTCACGACCATCGTGCCGAACCCTTCCGAGGTGAACACCTCCAGCAGCGTGGAGTGGGCGACCCGGCCGTCGACGACGTGCGCGGCGGGCACCCCCTGCCGCACCGCCCGCAGGCAGGCCTCCATCTTCGGGACCATGCCGCTGGACAGGGACGGCAGCAGCTTGGCCAGGTCGTCGGTGTCGATCTCGGAGACCAGGCTGGAGGTGTCCGGCCAGTCGGCGTAGAGGCCGGGCACGTCGGTGAGCACGACCAGCTTGCGCGCGTCGAGGGCGACCGCGAGCGCGGCGGCGGCGGTGTCGGCGTTCAGGTTGTGCAGCACCCCGTCGACGTCCGGCGCGACGGTGGAGATGACCGGGATGCGGCCGGCCGCGATCAGGTCGGTGACCGCCGAGACGTCGACCGACTCGACGTCGCCGACCTGCCCGACGTCGACCGGCTCGCCGTCGACGTACGCCGGGCGGCGCACCGCGGTGAACAGGCCGGCGTCCTCGCCGGAGAGCCCGACCGCGAACGGGCCGTGCGCGTTGATCAGCCCGACGAGCTCCCGGCCGACCTGGCCGACCAGGACCATCCGGACCACGTCCATGGCCTCCGGGGTGGTGACCCGCAGGCCGCCCCGGAACTCGCTGGCGATGCCGAGCCGGCCGAGCATGGCGGAGATCTGCGGCCCGCCGCCGTGCACCACGACCGGCTTCAGGCCGGCGTAGCGCAGGAACACCATGTCGGCGGCGAAGGCCCGCTGGAGTTCCGGGTCGACCATGGCGTTGCCGCCGTACTTGATCACGACGGTCGAGCCGGAGAAGCGGGCCAGCCAGGGCAGCGCCTCGATCAGCGTGGCGGCCTTGGCCTGGGCGCGGGTGAGGTCGGTGCTGAGGCTCATGTCGAGTACGCCGAGTTCTCGTGCACGTACGCGTGCGACAGGTCGTTGGTCCAGATCGTCGCCGCCGCGTCACCGGCGTGCAGGTCGATTTGGATGGTGACGTCCCGCCCGGCCAGGTCGACCTTCGAGCGGTCCTCAGCGGCGGCGCCGGCCCGGCATACCCAGATCCCGTTCACCGCCACGTCGACGGCGTCCGGCTCGAAGGCGGCGGCGGTGGTGCCGACGGCGGCCAGGATCCGCCCCCAGTTCGGGTCGTTGCCGAACAGCGCGGTCTTGACCAGGTTGTTGCGGGCCACCGCGCGCCCCACCTCGACCGCGTCGTCCTCGTCGGCGGCGCCGACCACCTCGACGGCGATCTGCTTGGTGGCGCCCTCGGCGTCGGCGACGAGCTGCTGGGCCAGGTCGTGGGCGGCGGCGGTGACCGCGGCGGCCAGCTCGGCCGGCGTCGGTTCGATGCCGCTCGCGCCGCTGGACAGCAGGAGCACCGTGTCGTTGGTGGACATGCAGCCGTCGGAGTCGATCCGGTCGAAGGTGACCCGGCAGGCCTCGCGCAGCGCGGCGTCGAGGGCGTCCGGCCCGGCCACCGCGTCCGTGGTCAGCACGCAGAGCATGGTGGCCATCGCCGGGGCGAGCATTCCGGCCCCCTTGGCCATGCCACCGACGGTCCACCCGCTGCCCCGGACCACCGTGGTCTTGGGCCGGGTGTCCGTGGTCATGATCGCTTCGGCGGCCGCCAGGCCGCCGTCGCGGGACAGGCCCCGGATCGCCGAGCGTACGCCGGGAAGCAGCTTCTGCATCGGCAGCCGCTCACCGATCAGGCCGGTCGAGCAGACCGCCACCTCGCCGGCGCCGAGCATCAGCCGCGGGCTGACCGAGGTGAGCGCGGCGGCGGTGTGTTCGGCGGTGGCGTGGGTGTCGGAGAAGCCGGCCGGGCCGGTGCAGGCGTTCGCGCCGCCGGAGTTGAGCACCACGACGCGCACCACGCCGCCGTGTACGACCTGCCGGGTCCAGAGCACCGGCGCGGCCTTGACCCGGTTGGCGGTGAACACGCCGGCGACCCCGGCGTCCGGGCCGTCGTTGACGACCAGCGCGATGTCGCTCGCGCCGCTGGCCTTGAGCCCGGCGGCCACCCCGGCCGCCCGGAACCCGCGTGGGGCGGTGACGGTCATGGCGCGATCCCCCAGACGGAGAGGCCGATGGTCTCCGGCAGGCCGACCATCAAGTTGGCGTTCTGCACGGCCTGGCCGGCGGCGCCCTTGCCCAGGTTGTCCAGGGCGCTGAGCACGATCATCCGGCGGGAGTCGACGTCGACGGTGGCCTGCAGGTGGCAGGAGTTGGAGCCGAGGGTGGCGGCGGTGTGCGGCCATGCTCCCTCGGGCAGCACGTGCACGAACGGCGCGTCCGCGTACGCCTCGGCGAGCACCGCCCGTGGGTCGACGCCCCGGGCGGGCACGGCGGTGACTGTGGCGAGGATGCCCCGGGGCATCGGCGCGAGGACCGGCGTGAACGACAGGGCGGTCGCCCCGGTGGCCTGCTTGATCTCCGGCACGTGCTGGTGGGTGCCGACCCGGTAGGGCGACAGGTCCCCCATCACCTCGCTGCCGAGCAGGTGCGGCTTGGCCGCCTTGCCGGCGCCGGAGGTGCCGGAGGCCGCGACGACGACCACGTCGGCCGGGGAGGCGGCGCCGGCGGCGATGAGCGGGGCGAGCGCCAGGGTGATGGCGGCGGCGTAGCAGCCGGTGCTGGCCACCCGGGTGGAGCCGGCGATCAGCTCCCGCTGGCCGGGCAGCTCGGGCAGCCCGTAGGTCCACTGGCCGGCGTGCGTGCCGCCGTAGTAGTGGGCCCAGTCGTAGGGGTCGGCCAGGCGGTGGTCGGCGCCCAGGTCGACGATCCGGACGCCCGGCGGGAGTTGGGCGGCCAGCGCAGCGGACTGGCCGTGCGGCAGGGCCAGGAAGACCACGTCCGCGTCGGCCAGGGCCGCCGGCTCGGTGGCGGCGAGGACCAGGTCCAGCCCGGCGAGCTGCGGGTGTACGACGTCGAGTCGGTGCCCGGCCTGGCTGTGCGCCGTGGCGGCGACCAGGTCGAACTCCGGGTGCCCGGCGACCAGGCGGATCAGCTCGCCCCCGGCGTAGCCGCTCGCCCCGGCGACCGCGACTCGGATTCCCATACTCACCTCCGCATGACTATGCAACGAAGGCTAGCAGCGAAGGTTCCGCACTGCAAGTTCATGCAGTGTGCCGCATACAACTGCAGCGCGGCGGGAGTGGCCGGGGCCGGCCGGTTCAGAGCGGGATCAGTCGGTCCTCCTCCTCCGCCTGCACCATGCGCTCCAGCGCCCGGGTGCAGTGCTCGGCGGCCGACCGGAACTCACCGTTCATGGCCAGCAACCGGTGCCCGATCTCGATCCAGCGCAGGATGCGGCGGGCGATGCTCTGCCGCTCGTCGTCGGTGAAGAAGACCCCGCGCTGCAACCAGTGCGTCCCGTCCTTGACCATCGTGACGATCGTGTGCGGCGACCGGTCGCCCTCCTGCGCGGCGATCCGCTCCAGTTCCCGGAACGCGTCGAGGGCCACGTCGTGCAGGCCGCTGTCGGTCGGATGCCCGCTGGCCCGCCGCAGGCACACCATCGCCCAGGTGGTGACCACCTTGAAGTGGTCCTGCCCACCCTCGCAGCCGCGCGAGGTCTCCAGGTACGTCGCCGCCAGGTCCAGGTTGCGCCGTTCGAGCTCGTACGAGCCGCACTGCAACCAGTAGTGGAAGTCGTCCTTGAGGTAGTCGTGCAGCTGCTGGTAGACGGACCGCACGGACGTCACCGACAGCCCGGACTTCATCATCACCCGGTGGTTGATTAGCGCGACCATGGCCCGGCGGGTCGGATCGTTGCGGTCGGTGATGTCCGCGCCGCGCTGTACGTAGAACAGCAGCAGGCGCTCGAACAGCTCCAGGAAGTACGCCTTGTCGTCCCGGATGAACTTCTCCATCGCCTCCGCGACGACCCGGTGCCGGGTACGGATGTGCCCCGACTCCCGCCGCACCAGCATCCGGCGGCCGGAGACGAGCCGCTCGATCGCCCGGTTGACCACCAGGTCGGGCGGCCCGTCCGAGGCGATCTGCAACAGGGCGTTCTGCGGCAGCGTCAGCGAACGGTCCTCGTACTGCAGCGCCTCGAACAGGCACACCGTCGCGTAGATGTTCCGCTCCCGGGGATCGAGCTGGTCGAACTCGCTGCTGACCCGCTGCTCGAACCGGTAGCCGGTGATCACCTCCACCATGGCGGCCATCAGGTCCCGGTCGGAGACCTGCCGCAGCCGCTCCACCCGCACGTCGTGCAGCCGGTACTGCTTGAGCTTGCCGAGCTGCCGGAACGTCTCCAGGCGGTGCACCAGCGCGTTGAGGTCGTCGTCGGTCAGCCGCAGCGGCGGCACCCGGGTCAGGCCGGCCACCTCGTCGAGCAGGTGCCCACGGGTGCTGCGGATGGTGGCCGCCACGAGCACCCCGCCGCGCTGCCCCAGCCGCGTCACCAGGCGGGCCGCCTCGGCGCCGAAGATGTCGACGTCGTCGATCAGCACGGCGTCCAGACCGAGGTCGACGCACTCGCCGAGGACGTCCTGGCTCGACTTCGTGGTCGCCCGGTCCACCCACCCGACGGCCAGGCCCCGCGCGTGCAGGGCCACCGCGAACTGCATCAGCGTGGTGGACTTGCCGGTGCCGGACCGGTCGTTGAGTACCAGCACCGGTCGGCGCGGCCCGTCGGCCTCGGCCAGTTCGAGCATCGACTTCAGGGTGGACAGCGACGCCGGGATGGACTCCTTCACGTCCCCCCAGGTGGGATCCGTGCCCCGCAGGTACAGGGGGTCACCGGGCGGCGCGGCCTCCAGCAACGTCGACACGAGCTGCACCCCGGCGTTGCGGTCGAGCACCGAGCGCATCCGGGCGCGGAGCTGGGCGCCGCGCCGCATCGGCTCCCGGGAGCTGCCCAGCCGCTCCCGGGCCAGCTCCGCGACGGAGACCGGGATCTGGGCGGACCCGACGCCCGCCAGCTTCCAGGAGGCGGTCGCATCGACGCCCGGCGCGACCACGAACCGGCGCGGCGTGGCCTCCGCACCCCCGTCGCCGGTCAACGTGTCGAGGTAGAGCGCCAGGTGCCGGCTGTCGACGCCACTGGCGGTGAAGACCACCGGGTGGGTGATCAGGTCCGCCTTCATCTGCCGGAACCACTGCGACCGGCTGCCGCGTCCCCGGTCGTCGATGTCGAAACTCACCGGCGCCGTGCTGCTGCCCGGGGCGATGCCGTTCATCGCCACCACCTCGAGCTGCTGGCGGCCCCGACCCGGAGGGTCGCGGTGCGCGTCCACGATTACCACGTTCGCGCCGATCTCGAACCGGGCGGCGAGGTCGTGGAAGACGTTCGTCCCGGTGCAGTCGTACACCCGGTACCAGGGGGCCAGCAGCAGCCGCATCGCCGTGTCGTTGACGGTGGAGCCGTCCGCGACGAGCATGCCGCCGATGGTCCGGCGCACCAGCGACGGATTGACCTGACGCAGCCGTTGCATGACGGCGGCCAGCGTCACCCGTCCGCCGGCGATCTCCGGGGGCAACTGCTCGACCAGCGCGTCGAACACGTCGTCCGGGCTGCCGAGGGGACTGGACCACTCCCCCCGCGACTCGGCCTCGACGCCGGAGGTGAGGACCAGGACGGCCTGGCCGGTGGCCATGACATGGTCGAGTTCCGTGAGCAGGACCGCCGGGTCCGTGCCGACCGGCTCGGACTCCGCCGGTTCGTCGGCCGCCACGTCCAGCGGTCCGGGCGTACGGGCGACGGCGTCGAGGACCGTGGCGCCGCCCAGGTCGACCAGCCCGACCGCCCCGGTCGCCGTCCGGCGGGCCACGAGCAGGTGCGCCCCCGCGTCGGGGGTGAGCCAGCCGTCCGCCTCGGCGGCGCCGGCCCGACCGGCGACCGGCAGCACCGGGCTCGGCAGGTCCTCGGGCAGCGGGGCGGCGATCGGGGCGAAGACCGCGACGGCGTCGACCGGCTCCCGCCACGGGTCGACGACGGCGCTGGTCTGCCGGGCGTGCAGGGTGGCGAGCTCCGGCGGGGAGTCGGCGGTGAGCATCCGGAAGGCGCTGTTGAGCGTGACCAGGCCGAGCCGGACGTCGCCGGAGCCGAGCACCAGCCCACCCTCCCCGGGCATCAGCCCCGGCCGCCATCCGCTCTCGGTCGCATACCCGTCGTACCACTGCTGGAAGGGGCGGAAGCCGGTGCGGATCGCGTCCCGCACGTCCGGGGTCTCGTCCGCCCAGAAGTTGTCCCGCACCATGGGCCACCAGTCGACCAACGACCGGACGGTCACCAGGGCGCCGGACATCGGGGTGCGGTCGCCGGGGCCCGGCACCGCCAGCACGGCCGGCAGCTCCGTCGGCACCGGCGCGTCGCAGCACTCGGCGAGGATCCGGTCCACCAGCTTGGCGACCGCGGCGAACTCGTCGTCGCCCGCCGACGTGGTCAGGTCGCCGACGAGGACGACGGCGTCCAGTGCGCCGCCCGCCTCGTGCAGGCGGGCCACGGCGGCGGCGCAGCCGTCCGCCAGGTCGTCCGCGGCGGACGCCACCGACGGCACGGCCCGGACGATCAGCAGCGTGGGATGGGTGTGCAGTGCCACGGCTCAGTCCTCCCTGGTCAACGCGGCCGACACCGCGCTTCTCGGAATTCGTACGGTGACGTCGCGTCGGTCGCCGCAGCGGTCGAGCCGCACGGAGACGAACTGCCCCGACAACGAGAGCACGTCGATCTCCCCGTCGACCCTCGACTCCCCGGTGCCGCAGAG
Source organism: Micromonospora phytophila (assembly GCF_023656545.1). Lineage (GTDB taxonomy): Bacteria > Actinomycetota > Actinomycetes > Mycobacteriales > Micromonosporaceae > Micromonospora > Micromonospora phytophila. Next base: position 10,874 of record NZ_JAMOKF010000152.1, read on the forward strand.
GGAGCGCAGGGTGGCCTGTCCCTCCGGCCCGAGGATCAGCGCGCCGCGGCGGGACTTGTCGGGATGCTCGACGAACAACGCCGAGCCGAAGGTCAGCACGGTCACCGCGAGGGCCACCACCGACGCCACGTTGGCCGTCCGCTGTCGACGGTCGACCTGCCTGGCCTCGTCGTCGCCGCGCCTGAGCACCTCCGCGATGAGCGACCGGGCGTCGCGCGCCTCCCGGGCGGCGGTGGGGGCGGCGGGCACGATGGTCGCGATCGCGCGGACGTAGAGCACCGCGGCCAGCAGCCAGAGCGCGACCGCCGCGCAGCCGCCGACACGGGTCACCGGCGCGGTGGTGGCCAGCGACGTGAGGGTGAACGTGGCCACCAGCGCGCCGGCGAACACGGTCACGACCGACTGCGCCGCCTGGGCCCGGGTGCGCGCGCCCGCGGCGGCGCGTACCCGGTCCGGGTAGTAGGCCTGGACGACGGCGTCCTGCACCGATGTCAGCAGCGGCTCGGCGGGCGAACCCGACATGGGAGCCCCCCGTCATGTGGTCGTCGACGGACTGTATGCACCGCCCGGAGGCATCGGCGCGCGTCTGTACGAATCCCGACAGGGGGATCACCCTGGGGCACCACGAGCCCCGCCACCCGGCCGATCGGGCATCGGCTGAAACGCCGACGAGGGCCCTCCCCGCACGACACGTGCGGGAAGGGCCCTCGTCGTGGACCGTTAGGCGCCGCGCAGGGTGGCGCCGTGCAACTGCGCCGCGCGGGCGACCGCCGCGTCCCGGGCGGCCACCGCCTCCTCGACCGTCAGCGTCCGGTCCGGAGCCCGGAAGGTGAGCTTGTACGCCAGCGACTTGCGCCCCTGGCCGAGCTGCTCCGAGGCGTACACGTCGAAGAGGCGCACCCCCTCCAGCAGCTCGCCGGCGCCCTCGACGAGGGCCCGCTGCACCTGTGCCGCCGGCACCGAGGCGTCCACCACGAGCGCCACGTCGATCAGGGCCGGCGGGAAGCCGGAGACGACCGGCGCCGGCGCCACCGGCGCCGCCGGCAACGCGTCCAGGTCCAGCTCCATGGCACTGGTACGCCGCGGCAGCTCCAACGCGGCCACGACCGTCGGGTGCAGCTCACCGGCGTGCCCGACCACCGTGCCGTCGACCAGCAGCTCGGCGCAGCGCCCGGGGTGCCACGGCGCGTACTCGGCGGCCCGGATCTCCACCCGGTGCTCGGGGATGTCGGCGGCGGCGAGCACGGCCCGACCGGCCTCGACGGCGTCCGCCCAGCCGGCCGCCCGGCCCGCGCCCCACCAGCCGGCCGGTTCGACGTCACCGGCAAGGACGACGGCGACGTGCCGCGGCTGGTCGGGC
>NZ_JAMOKF010000153.1 GCF_023656545.1 Micromonospora phytophila
GCTGCTCTGGGCGGCGCTCGCCCCGGACACCCCGGTGCTCAAGACCCCCGACGGCGCCATCTACGCCCAGCCGCAGCCGGAGCAGCCGATCGCCGCCGATGGCTGGTTCAGCCTGCTCGGGCTCGGCTTCGGGGTGCTCGCCGCGGTCGCGCTGTGGTTCCTGCTGCGCCGGATCCGGGGGCCGGTCGGGCTGCTCGCCGCCGTGCTCGGCGCGTTCGGCGCGGCCCTGGTCGCCTGGCAGGTCGGGCGGCGGATCGGGCTGGCCGGCTACGAGCGGCTGCTGGAGACCGCCCCGGACGGCCGGGCGTTCGGCAAACCGGCGGACCTGCGCGCCGGCGGCATCGAGTGGGTGTTCGGCGTCCTCCCGGTGCCGCACGGCAACCTGCTGCTGCCCGCGTTCGGCGCCGCCGTGGCGTACACCCTGCTGGCCGGCTGGTCCCGCTGGCCCTCGCTGCGGGCGGAGCCGGAGCCCCGCGTGACCGGGGTCAGTTGGGGGTCGGCGGGGACGCCAGTTCCGCCAGCGGCACCGGAACCGCCCGCACCTGACGCAGCAGCGCCGCCTCGCGGTTGAGCAGCCGCAGCTCGGCCCGGAGCCGGGTGGCGGTGTCGTCGATGGCGAGCAGCCGCTGCCGGTCGGCCACGGTCAGCGCCGCCGTGGCCGCCACCAGGTGGGAGAGGACCGTCGGGTCCTCCGGCAGCTGCTCGGAGATCTCGTCCGGGTCGGAGCGGATCAGCCCCAGATACTGCCGGAAGACCGCGATCACCCGGGCGGCGAGCAGATCGGCGACCTCGTCCGGGCCACCCGGCTCGGGCAGCCACTCCACCTCGGCGGTCAGGTAGGGCGCGCCGGTGGTGTCGACGTCGGCGATCCGGAACCGTCGCCGGCCCACGGTGACGATGTCGAAGCCCCCGTCGTCCAGCTCGGTGACCTGCCGCAGCTCGGCGGTGCAGCCCACCTCGTGCAGGGTGACGTCGCCGCCGGCGCCGGCGGGCCGGCCGTTCGGACCGGTCGGGGCGACCTCCCAGCCGGACCGGATGGCCACCACCCCGAACTCCCGCGGAGCCCCCTCGGGCCGGCCCACCAGGTGCCGCACCAGGGCGCGGTAGCGCTCCTCGAAGATGTGCAGCGGCAGCACCAGACCGGGGAAAAGCACCGTTGCGAGCGGGAACACCGGCAGCCGCGCAGTCACGCGTCGAGCCTAGCCGGATCCCGCCCGGGTGGCGTGGCCCGGCTCACCGTCCCGTCGTCCGGGCGGCGCGGGTCGGTACCGGTCGGGCAGCCTAGACTCGCAAGGGTGTTGAATCGGATCGACCTGCGCGGTGGCGTCCGTGACCCGCGCCGCCTGCTGCCCCGTGCTCAGCTCGACGTCTCCGTGGCGGTCGAGAGGATCCGCCCTCTCGTGGAGGCGGTCCGGGAGCATGGTTACCCGGCGATCCGGGAGGCCAGCGAGCGGTTCGACGGCGTCTCGCCGGAGGTGCTGCGGGTGCCCGCCGAGGCGATCGCCGAGGCGGAGGGCACCCTCGACCCTGAGGTGCGCGCCGCGCTGCTGGAGTCGATCCGCCGGGCCCGCAAGGTGCACGCCGACCAGCGGCGCACCGACCACACCACGCAGGTGGTGCCGGGCGGCACGGTCACCGAGCGGTGGGTGCCGGTCGACCGGGTCGGCCTCTACGTGCCCGGCGGCCTGGCCATGTACCCGTCCACCGTGGTGATGAACGTGGTGCCCGCCCAGGCGGCGGGGGTGCGCTCGCTGGTCGTGGTCAGCCCCCCGCAGAAGGAGAACGGCGGCCTGCCCGACGCCCGGGTGCTGGCCGCCTGCGCGCTGCTCGGCGTCGACGAGGTCTACGCCGTCGGCGGCGCCCAGGCGGTGGCGATGCTCGCGTACGGCGCCGCGGTCGACGCCGAGGGCAGCGCGCACTGCGACCCGGTCGACATGATCACCGGCCCGGGCAACATCTGGGTGACCGCCGCCAAGCGGCTGCTGCGCGGCGTGGTCGGCATCGACGCCGAGGCCGGCCCGACCGAGATCGCCATCCTGGCCGACGACACCGCCGATCCGGCGCACGTCGCCGCCGACCTGATCAGCCAGGCCGAGCACGATCCCCTCGCGGCCAGCGTGCTGGTCACCCCGTCGGTCGAGCTGGTCGACGCCGTCGAGCGGGAGCTGGCCCGGCAGGTGCCGGCGACCAAGCACGCCGAGCGGGTCACTACCGCGCTCACCGGCGAGCAGAGCGGCGCCGTCCTGGTCGACGACCTCGAGGCCGGGCTGCGGGTGGTCGACGCGTACGCGGCCGAGCACCTGGAGATCCAGACCATCGACGCGCGCGACTGGGCGCTGCGGGTGCGCAACGCCGGGGCGATCTTCGTCGGCGCCTGGTCGCCGGTGTCGCTCGGCGACTACTGCGCCGGCTCCAACCACGTGCTGCCCACCGGCGGCTGTGCCCGGCACTCCTCCGGGCTGTCGGTGCAGTCCTTCCTGCGCGGCGTGCACCTGGTGGAGTACACGCGGGAGGCGCTGGGCGAGGTGGCCCCGCACGTGGTCACCCTGGCCGGGGTGGAGGACCTGCCGGCGCACGGCCAGGCGGTCAGCGTGCGGTTCCCGGGGGCTGCCCGGTGACCACCCTGGACGACCTGCCGATCCGCGACGACCTGCGCGGGCTGTCGCCGTACGGGGCGCCGCAGCTGGACGTGCCGGTGCGGCTGAACACCAACGAGAACTCCTACCCCGTGCCGGAGCCGGTGGTCGAGGCGATCGGCAAGGCCCTCGCGGCCGAGCTGCGCGACCTCAACCGCTACCCCGACCGGGACGCGGTGGCGCTCCGCGCCGACCTGGCCGGCTACCTCGGCCACGGGCTCGGCGTCGAGGCGGTCTGGGCGGCCAACGGCTCCAACGAGATCCAGCAGCAGCTGCTCCAGGCGTTCGGCGGGCCGGGGCGCACCGCGCTCGGCTTCGTCCCGGCGTACTCGATGCACCCGCTGCTGGCGCTCGGCACCGGCACCCGGTGGGTGCCCGGCCGGCGCGGCGCCGACTTCGGGCTGACCGCCGACGACGCGGTCGCGCAGGTCCGCGAGCACCGGCCCGACGTGGTCTTCCTCTGCTCGCCGAACAACCCCACCGGCACCGCGCTCGACCCGGCGGTGGTGGCCGCGGTGCTGGCCGAGGCCCCGGGCATGGTGGTGGTCGACGAGGCGTACGCCGAGTTCGCCCGCCCCGGCACGGTCAGCGCCCTCGCGGTGCTGCCCGGCCACCCACGGCTGGTGGTGACCCGGACGATGAGCAAGGCATTCGGTTTCGCCGGCGGCCGGCTGGGCTACCTCGCCGCCGACCCGGCGGTCGTGCGGGCGGTGCAGCTGGTCCGGCTGCCATACCACCTCTCGGCGCTGACCCAGGCCGCCGCCCGGGCGGCGCTGGCGCACCGCGACGCCCTGCTCGGCACGGTGGCCGCGATCATGCAGCAGCGCGACCGGATCGTCGCCGAGCTGCGCGACCGCGGCCTCCGGGTCGCCGACAGCGACGCCAACTTCGTCCTCTTCGAGGTCGGGGGCGACCAGGCCGTCGCCTGGCGCGCCCTGCTCGACGCCGGGGTGCTGGTCCGCGACGTCGGGCTGCCCGGCTGGCTGCGGGTCACCGCCGGCACCCCGGCCGAGACCGACGCCTTCCTTTCCGCAGTGCAGAAGCTCCCCCGGGAGCGCGAGCAGTGAGCCCCGCAGCCGCGACCGAGAGGCAAGCAATGAGCCGGACCGCCCGGGTGGAGCGGATCACCAAGGAGACCGAGGTCCTGGTCGAGATCGACCTGGACGGCAGCGGCCGGGCCGAGATCAGCACCGGGGTCGGCTTCTACGACCACATGCTGAACCAGATCGCCCGGCACGGCGGCTTCGACCTGACCGTGCGGACCGTCGGTGACCTGGAGATCGACGCGCACCACACGATGGAGGACACCGCGCTCGCGCTGGGCGCCGCGTTCGACCAGGCGCTGGGGGACAAGGCCGGCATCCGGCGGTACGGCTCGGCCACCGTCCCGATGGACGAGGTGCTGGTCCGCGCCGCCGTCGACCTCTCTGGCCGCCCGTACGTGGTGCACGACGAGCCGGCCCTGGCCCCGTACATCGGGCCGGTCTACCCGACCAGCATGACCCGGCACATCTGGGAGTCCTTCGGCCAGGCGGCCCGGATCACCCTGCACGTGGACGTGCTGCGGGCCGCCCGGCCGGGCGGCCACCCGGACGCGCACCACGTGGTGGAGGCGCAGTTCAAGGCGGTCTCCCGGGCGCTGCGCGAGGCCACCGCGATCGACCCGCGGGCCGCGGGCGCGATCCCCAGCACGAAGGGAGCGCTCTGATGAGCGCGAGGAACGCAGCGCAGCGGAGTACCGCAGTCGCGAATGGAAGGCGGTCCTGATGGGCGGGGTGCTGCCGACGTTGCTGCTGATCCTGGCCGGGGTGCTGGTCGGCGGGGCGTGGTCGCTGCACCGGCAGGGCGCCCCGAAGGGCGCGGTGGCCATCACCGCGTTGCTCGCCGTGCTGGCCACGGTCGGCGGCGTGCTCTGGCTGCTTCCGGGGGAGAGCGGATGAGCGGGCGGATCGACGGGCGGGACGCGGCCCGGCCCGGTGCCGGCGACGGGCGGACAAGCCGGGTGGTGGTGCTCGACTACGGCTCGGGCAACCTGCGGTCGGCGGAACGGGCGCTGGCCGCGGCGGGCGCCGACGTGACCGTCACCGACGACCTGGCCGCCGCCGCCGAGGCGGACGGCCTGGTGGTGCCGGGCGTGGGGGCGTTCGCGGCCTGCATGGCCGGGATCGAGGCGCTCGGCGCCGGTCCGGTGATCGCCGAGCGGGTCGCCGCCGGCCGTCCGGTGCTGGGCATCTGCGTCGGGATGCAGGTGCTCTTCGAGCACGGCGACGAGCACGGCGTGGTGACCAAGGGTCTCGGCCTGCTCCCCGGCGGGGTGACGAAGCTGGCCGCCGCCCGGCTGCCGCACATGGGCTGGAACACCGTCGTGGCGCCGGCCGGCTCGGTGCTCTTCGCCGGCTTGGCGGCGGGGAGCCGTTTCTACTTCGTGCACTCCTACGGCGTCGGTGACCCGGCCGCGCTGGCCGTCGCCGGCGCCCGGGTCACCACCGCCCACCACGAGACCGACTTCGTGGCGGCCGTGGAGCGGGGCTCGCTCTCCGCCGCCCAGTTCCACCCGGAGAAGTCCGCCGACACCGGTGCCGCGTTGCTGCGCAACTGGCTGGCCACGCTGCCCACCGGTGACTGAGCGCGTCCGGCGCGCGGCTGGCCCGGCCCGGCCCGCCGCCGCTCCTTCCGCCCCGGCCGTGCGCCGGGGCGCCCCGCTGTCGTCGGTGCGTTCCCGTTGCCGGCGGGGTGCGTGGTGAGCAGGGAACGGGCCCACCGCCGGGCGGCCCGGGAGGCCGAGGCGGCCCGGGAACGGGTCGTCCGGCAGCGGCAGATGGCCCGTCGGGCGCGGCGGCGGGCGCTGGTCCGTCGGATGACGCCGACGGTGCGGCGCGGGCGCACCGGCCGGTTGCCCCGGCACAGCCGCGGCGAGCGTGCCGCGATCGTGCTGCTCACCATGGCGGCCATGATCCTGATCTGGGTGTTCGTGGCCGACCTGGCGTTGCGGATCGCGCTGATCGCGCTGCTGCTGCTCGTACTGCCGGCGATCGTGGTGATCGCCCTGGACCGTCGTACCTGATGCGAGGAGAAATTCGTTGAGTCTCACCCTGTTGCCCGCCGTGGACGTCGCCGACGGTCAGGCCGTCCGGCTCGTGCAGGGCGCCGCCGGTAGCGAGACCACCTACGGCGACCCGCTGGAGGCCGCACTGGCCTGGCAGCGCGACGGCGCCGAGTGGATCCACCTGGTCGACCTCGACGCGGCGTTCGGCCGGGGCTCCAACGCGCACCTGCTCGCCGAGGTGGTGCGCCAACTCGACGTGAAGGTGGAACTCTCGGGTGGCATCCGGGACGACGAGACGCTGCGCGCCGCGCTGGGCACCGGCGCCGCCCGGGTGAACATCGGCACCGCCGCCCTGGAGGATCCCCTCTGGTGCGACCGGGTGTGCGCGGAGTTCGGCGACCGGGTCGCGATCGGGCTGGACGTGCGTGGTCGTACCCTCTCCGCCCGGGGCTGGACCCGCGACGGCGGTGACCTGTTCGAGGTGCTGGAGCGGCTGGACAAGGCCGGGGCGTCGCGGTACGTGGTCACCGACATCACCAAGGACGGCACCATGCGCGGGCCGAACCTGGAGCTGCTGCGCGAGGTCTGCGCCCGCACCGACGCCCCGGTGATCGCCTCTGGCGGGGTCTCCACGCTGGACGACCTGCGGGCGCTGGCCACCCTCGAACCGGTCGGCGTGGAGGGTGTGATCGCCGGCAAGGCGCTCTACGCGGGCGCGTTCACGGTGGCGGAGGCGCTGGCGACCCTGGCGGCGGCGTGACGGTCACCCGGCTCGGCTCGGGCGGCCCCTGGGAGGCGCGGTACGGCTACTCCCGGGTGGTGCGGGCCGGCGACCTGGCCTGGACGGCCGGCTGCACCTCCACGGTGGACGGCGTGGTGACCCACGTCGGGGACCCGGCGGCGCAGACCGCCCAGGCGCTGCGGATCGCGCTGGACGCGCTGGCCGGGGTCGGCGTGGAGCCCGCGGACGTGGTCCGCACCCGGATGTACGTCACCGACCGCGGCCACGCCGACGAGGTGGGCCGGGCGCACAACGCCGTCTTCGGCGCGGTCCGTCCGGCGGCCACCCTGCTGGTGGTGGCCGGCCTCCTGCACCCCGACCACCTGGTCGAGGTGGAGCTGGAGGCCTGTCTCACCCCGCGCTGACCCGTTCGGCGCACCCCGACCCGCGCCGGTTCAGGGGCGGTCCGTGCCGGCGCGACCGGCGCCCCTGGATCGGTGTGACCTTGGCCCGGCCGGCGTACGCGCAGAAAGGTTGTGCGCCATTTAATTGTGCGCTACTGTCCTGCCGTGACCGATGATCTGGTGCTGCGGCGGCAGGTGTGCTTCGCGCTCTACGCCGCGTCGCGCGCCCTCACCGACGTCTACCGGCCGATCCTCGACGAGGTCGGGCTGACCTATCCGCAGTACCTGGTGCTGCTGGTGCTCTGGGAGCGCGACGACGCCCCCACGGTCTCCGAGCTCGGCGCCGCGCTGCGGCTGGACTCCGGCACGCTCTCCCCGCTGCTCAAGCGGCTGGAGGCGGCGGGCCTGGTGGTCCGGTCCCGCTCGGCGCGCGACGAGCGGCGGGTGGAGGTGGGCCTGACCGGCGACGGCGTGGCCCTGCGGCAGCGGATGGACGAGGTGCCGCTGCGGGTCGCCCGTGCCACCGGCCTCACCGAGGCGGAGCTGGTCGCCCTGCGCGACACCCTCACCCGGGTCACCGAGACGATCCACCGACAGAAGGAGCAGTGACCACCATGCAGGTGCTCTACACCGCGTCCGCCCTCGCCACCGGCGACGGCCGGGACGGCCACGTCCGCACCTCCGACGCCACCGTCGACCTCGACCTCGCGGTGCCCAAGGAGATGGGCGGTACCGGCGGGGCCGCGAACCCGGAGCAGCTCTTCGCCGCCGGCTACGCGGCCTGCTTCCACTCGGCGCTGCGCCTGGTCGCCCGCAGGGCGAAGGCCGACGTCTCCGGCTCGGTCGTCGAGGCCGAGGTCGGCATCGGCCCGAACGGCAGCGGCGGCTTCGGGCTGACCGTCGCCCTCGTGGTCGACCTGCCCGCCGTCGAGCGTTCCGCCGCCGAGCAGCTGGTCGAGGCGGCCCACCAGGTCTGCCCCTACTCCAACGCGACCCGCGGCAACATCGACGTCGCCCTCACCGTCCGCGAGGCCCTGGCGGCCTGACCCCCGCCCCGGCCCCCGATCGCGAGCGAAAGGACGAACGTGAGCACCAACCGCGAGATCCACCTGGCCTCCCGCCCCCAGGGCTGGCCGACCGCCGACAACTTCCGCCTCGTCACCACCGAGGTGCCGACCCCGGGCCCGGGCCAGATCGTGGTCCGCAACCAGTTCATGTCGGTCGATCCCTACATGCGCGGCCGGATGAACGACGTCAAGTCGTACGTGCCGCCGTTCCAGGTCGACGCGCCGCTCGACGGCGGGGCGGTCGGCGAGGTGGTGGCCAGCGAGGCCGAGGGCATCAAGCCCGGCGACACCGTGCTGCACGGTCTCGGCTGGCGGGAGTACGCGCTGCTCGACGCCCGGGCCGCCCGCCCGGTCGACCCGAGCCTCGCCCCGGCCAGCGCGTACCTGAGCGTGCTCGGGATGACCGGGCTGACCGCGTACGCCGGGCTGCTCGACGTGGCGGCGATGAAGCCGGGGGAGAGCGTCTTCGTCTCCGCCGCCGCTGGCTCGGTGGGCAGCCTGGTCGGCCAGATCGCCAAGCTCAAGGGCGCCGGGCACGTGGTGGGCAGCGCCGGCTCGGCGGCCAAGGTCGAGCGGCTGAAGGCGCTCGGCTTCGACGCCGCCTTCGACTACCACGACGGCCCGGTGCGCGACTCGCTGAAGGCGGCGGCCCCCGACGGCGTCGACGTCTACTTCGACAACGTCGGCGGTGACCATCTGGAGGCCGCGATCTCGTCGATGAAGCTGCACGGGCGGGCCGCCATCTGCGGCATGATCGCGCAGTACAACGACACCGAGCCGCCGGCCGCGCCGCGCAACCTGGCGCTGGTGATCGGCAAGCGGCTCACCCTGCGCGGCTTCCTGGTCGGCGACCACGGCAACCTGCGCAACCAGTTCGTCCAGGAGATGTCCGGCTGGCTGCGGGACGGGAAGATCTCCTACGACGAGACGGTCGTCGACGGCATCGAGAACGCCCCGGCGGCGTTCCTTGGGCTGCTCCGCGGCGAGAACCTGGGCAAGATGCTCGTCCGGGTGTGACCCGGACCTCGTTGGCGGCGGTCGGCCCGGTCGGGTCGGCCGCCGCCGCGCGTGCAGCGATAGGCTCGTGGCATGACGGTGGCGGTGCGGGTGATCCCGTGTCTGGACGTGGACGCCGGCCGGGTGGTCAAGGGGGTCAACTTCGTCGACCTGCGCGACGCCGGTGACCCGGTCGAGCTGGCGGCGGCGTACGACCGGGCCGGCGCGGACGAGTTGACCTTCCTCGACGTCACCGCCTCCTCCAGCGACCGGGGCACGATGCTCGACGTGGTCCGGCGCACCGCCGAGTCGGTCTTCATCCCGCTGACCGTCGGCGGTGGCGTCCGGCAGGTCGCCGACGTCGACACCCTGCTACGGGCCGGCGCGGACAAGGTCGGGGTGAACACCGCCGCGATCGCCCGGCCGGAGCTGATCGCCGAGATCGCCGACCGGTTCGGCCGGCAGGTGCTGGTGCTCTCGCTCGACGTACGGCGTACGCCGGCCGGCGTCACGCCCAGCGGCTTCGAGGTGACCACCCACGGTGGCCGGCGCGGCACCGGGCTGGACGCCGTCGAGTGGGCGCGGCGCGGCGCCGAGCTGGGCGCGGGGGAGATCCTGCTCAACTCGATGGACGCCGACGGCACCAAGGCCGGCTTCGACCTGGCCCTGATCCAGGCGGTCCGTGCGGTCGTCGACGTGCCGGTGGTGGCCAGCGGTGGCGCCGGCGCGGTGGCGCACTTCCCGCCGGCGATCGGCGCGGGCGCGGACGCGGTGCTCGCGGCCAGCGTCTTCCACTTCGGCGAGCTGACCGTCGCCGAGGTCAAGGACGCGCTTCGCGGGGCGGGCCACCCGGTCCGCTGACCGGCCGCGTCCGCTGCGCCCGTGAGCGGGTACGCGGCCCGGCGCCGCGCCGGGGCTCGGACGTCCGGATGCGGGCCCTCGCCGTCGGCGGCTCAGTCCAGCCGGGAGCGGTTCTCCGGGGAGCGGCGGGGCGCGGGGATCGAGCGGACCACGTACTCCTGCACGGCCGCGGCGTGGTCGGCCTCGTCGAGGTGCCAGTCGACGCTGACCGGCGGGTGCCGACGGCTTAACACCCCCTGCACCGTGTCGACGGTGGTGGCCAGCCCGGCGCTCGGACGGGTGCGCCAGAGCTGTTCACCGTCGGCGGTGATCCGGAACCAGCCGTCGGCGACGTTGACCAGCCCGGCGCCGACGAGGCGACGCACCGCCGCCTCCACCTCGTGCCGCTCGGGGATCGCCTGGTTGAGGTGGTCGGCGGTGGAGAGGACGTCGGCCAGGCGTACCCCCTCGGGCCGGCGGCTGGCGGCGGCGCGCCGGTGCCGTCCGGCACCGCTCGCGATCACCAGCGAGACGAAGATCCAGGCGTCGGTCCAGCGCCATCCGTTCTCCCCCATGCCGAGATTCTGCCGGGCACCGCGGCCGAAGGGAACACCCGCCGGCCCGTCGCGACCCACCGTGACGGTGCGGGCACCCGCGCTCAGGCGGCCGGCACCGGCGTGACCGGGTCGGGGGCTGGGGCGTCGGGCCCGGCGACGGTGAAGAGCGGCAGGAAGACCTGGGTCAACGGCCCGATGCCGAGGGCGTAGGCCACCGTGCCGATGCCCACCGTCCCACCGAGCAGCCAGCCCAGCGCCAGCACGGTGACCTCGATGACGGTGCGGACCAGCCGGATCGAGCGGCCGGGCCGGCGGGCGACGTAGCCGGTCATCAGCCCGTCGCGGGGCCCGGGGCCGAGCCGGGCACCGATGTACAGGCCGGTGGCGGCGCCGTTGGCCACGATGCCGGCGACCAGCAGCCCGATCCGGACGGCGAGCGGCCCCCCGGTCGGCAGCAGGGCGAGCGTCGCGTCCACCACCACCCCGATCACCAGCACGTTGCTGACCGTGCCGAGGCCGGGACGCTGGCGCAGCGGGATCCAGAGCAGCAGCACCAGCGCGCCCACCGCGATGGTCACCGTGCCGAAGGAGAGACCGGTCAGTTCGGACAGGCCCTGGTGGAAGACGTCCCACGGGTCGAGGCCGAGACCCGATCTGATCATCAGGGCCATGCTCACGCCGTAGAGGACGAGCCCCGCGTAGAGCTGGACCAGTCGCCGAACCGGCCGGTACCGAAGATTGCCAATTTCTGCCACGCATGCCACTGTAGGGGCCAATTGGTGAGACAGAAGAGCCAATATCGGAGGAGTGGCCATGACGAGTCAGGTGCGGGGCGTCCAATTGGCCCGGCTGCTCGGCCAGTGGCACGCGCTTCCGGGCCGCCGCCGCAACCCCGACTACGCCGCCCTGGCCGGCGCCGTCCGCGGCCTGCTCGCCGACGGCCGGCTGCCGCTGGGCGTACGCCTGCCGGCCGAGCGGGAGCTGGCCGAGGCGCTGAGGATCAGCCGGACCACGGTCACCGCCGCGTACCGGGAGCTGCGGGAGAGCGGTCACCTCGCGAGCCGGCGGGGCGCCGGCAGCTGGACCATGCTCCCTGGCACCCACCGGGTGGCCAGCACGGGGCTCTGGACCCCGCTGGACGACCGGGACATGATCGACCTCGGGGTCGCCGCGCTGGCCGCCCCGCCGGAACTCCTGCCGGCCGCCCGGGCCGCCGCCGAGGACCTGCCCCGCTACCTGGGCGGCGCCGGCTACCACCCGACCGGGATCATCGAGCTGCGGGAGGCGGTCGCCGGCGCGTACACCGAGCGCGGCCTGCCCACCTCGCCCGACCAGATCATGGTCACCAACGGCACCCAGCACGCCCTGGACCTGGTGCTCCGCCTGGCGCTCGCCCCCGGCGGCAACGTCCTGGTCGAGGCGCCCAGCTACCCCAACGCGCTGGCCGCGCTCTCCGCCCGGCGGGCTCGGATCACCACCCACGGCCTGGCCGTGGACGAGCCGGGGTGGGACGCCGACCTGCTGCTCGGCAGCCTCCGGCAGGCCCGCCCCAAGCTGGCCTACCTGATCCCGGACTTCCAGAACCCGACCGGCCACCTGATGCCGGCGCAACTGCGCGAGCGGGTGGTGGCCACCGCCCACGCCGTCGGCACCGACCTGGTGGTCGACGAGTCCTTCGTGGACCTGCCGTTGGACGGGACGGTGCTGCCGCCGCCCACCGCCAGCTTCGACCGGCACTCCCGCGTGATCACCATCGGCGGGATGAGCAAGCCGTTCTGGGGCGGCCTGCGGATCGGCTGGGTCCGCGCCTCCGCCCCGCAGGTGCAGCGGCTCGCCGCCGCCCGGGTCGGGGTCGACATGGCCAGCCCGGTGCTGGACCAGTTGGTCGCCGTGCACCTGCTCGCCGACGCCCCGGCCATCGTCGCCGCCCGGCGCGCGCAGCTCACCGTCCAGCGC
>NZ_JAMOKF010000154.1 GCF_023656545.1 Micromonospora phytophila
GTCCAGCAGCGCCCGCGAGCTGGCCCGGACCATGCTGGCCCAGTTGGTACGCCAGACGTCCAGCTCGGTCAGCGGGCGCACCCACGGCTTCGCCCGGCACGCCGGGTCGGTCAGGTTCGCCGCCCCGACGCGGCGCAGGTAGTTGTTGTAGCCGGCGACGAAGCCGCGGACCTGGTCGCGCACGTCGTCGGACGGGGAGTGCAGCCCGTCGTGAGGGCCGTCGAGCAGCCGCTCGACCGTGCGGTCGTCGATCGCCTTGCGGAAGAACAGATCGCTGCGCACGTTCGCGTCCGTCGGCCCGGTCACCCCGAGGAAGCGGGACCGTTCGGCGTTGACCGTCACCACCTTCTCGGCGATCACGCAGAGGTTGTCCTCGGCCTGCACGTAGCCGACGCCGAAGCCGAGGCTGGCGAAGTTACGGGCGGTGATGTGCGGGACCCCGTACGAGGCCCGGCGGATCTCCGCCGAGTAGCCGCCGTCGCGGTGGTGCCCGGCGGCGGGGGCGGGGCCGACGCCCAACCCCGAGACGACCAACCCCAGGGCGGCGACCGCCGCGCCGAGGCGAACAGGTGTACCTGTCACCGCGCATCCTCCCCCGTCGCGGCCCCGGACGTCGTCGTCCGGAGACATCCACGCTGATCGGCATTCTCGCCCCTGACCCGCCCCCGCGTACACCCCGCACCACGGATCAGCGGGGCGGGTTTGGAGGTGGCCGCATCCGGGCGGACGGGCTGTGGTCAGTGGGCAGTGGAGGCGTTGGCGTGACCGACTGCTCGTCAGGCGAGGTCGCGGTCCACCTCATGGTGGCTCCACCACGTTGGCCGGTGCTTTCGGCGCTTTCCTCCGACCCGCGTGAGCAGCAACCAGTTGCCGTTGAGCACCAGCGCCGCGTCTTCCGTCCTGCCGTCCAGAACATTCGCCACCGTCGCCAGCATGTGGGGAATGCCCCTGTCGGCCAGGACGTCCTTGCGCATGTAGAAGTCGACGTCCACGTAGGTCTCCGGTTCCCACACCCACAGCGAGCCGTCGTCGTCCTCCGCGTCGTAGTAGCCGTGGATGCCGGAGGTGACATCCACGACGTATCCGCGCTCCTCGTTGAGCGCGGCGCTCAGCATCCGGTTGCCAGACGTGGTTCGCGTCTCCGTGGCGCCCGGAGCGGCGAGTTCAGCCACCTGGCCCAGGGGGATGTCACCAGCCAGGGTCAACCGGAACTCGACGGCCATCTCCGCAGCCTCCTCAATCCCGCCTCAGGATCTGCACGATCACACCGCCGCGTGTCACCGCCACCAGTTCCTTGAGACTCGGTATGGGCCAGTCGTCGAACTGTTTCCGCAGGGCGGCGAGTTCTCCACGCCAATCCTCCAGGTTCAGCACCACGCGTTGAGTCTGTCCCTTGCCCACCTTCACAGAGACCTCGCCCCAGACCCCTCGCAGGGGTTTGCGCGGACCAGGAGCGTAGCAATCGAAGACGTGGCCTTCGATCAAGAAATCCGCCGCCTTCTCGGGCTTGCCGGTGTCGCCGGTCTTGAGCCTGGCTTCGGCGATCTCCGACGGCGTGGGGTTCTGGTGGACCCGGTAACCCTGGTCGGCGACCGTGTCGGCGCACTCGTTCTCCAGTTCCAGTGAACGCCGCATTTCATCGTCCTGCTTGGCGGGATCCTGGTTCGCGGTCCGGTGGGTGAACCGCCCGGAACGCCGGTGGGACGCCTGCTCCACGGTTGCCCCGCGTCGTCGGCGGCGTCGCCCGCGTCGGGCGTCGGCGGGCTGGGGTCGCCGGTGGCGGCAGGGTTGGGGCTGGTCGGTGCGGCACCGCCAACCCCGCTCAGTTTCCCGACGAACCCAGTTGCCGCGCCTCGGCGATCGCCGCCTCGACGGACTGCCGGGCGGTGCCGGTGCGCTGGACCACCAGCACCAGGACCTGCCTGATGCTCTCCACCGCCGCCAGCATCGCCCCCGGCTGCCCGCCCCGCAGGATCACAGCGACGAGCTGCTGCGCCTCACCCACCTGGGCGACGACCCCGGCCGCCGCGTCGCGGGCGCCGCCGACCGCGCTCTGCACCGGGGTCAGCCTGGCGATCGTCTCCTGCGCGCTGGCCTCGTGGGGCACGGCGGCGGTCGCCGTCGTCGCCTCGCCGATCGACGTGGCGAGCGCACCCAGGCCGCCCTGGATTCCCGACAGGGCGGCGCGCACCCGGACCATGCCCGCCGCGACGGCGGCGAATCCGGCGGCGGCGGCGCGCAGCGCGATCTCCTGCGCCTGGTTGTCGGCGGCGGCGGTCAGCCCCCGGGCCCGTTCGACGCCGGTCGTCAGCGCCCGCAGGTCACCGGTGATCTTCTCGATGTGCGACACGTGGCCGACGTCCCCGATCGACGATGGTGGAGGTGTTCGGGAGCCGAAACTACCGGGCAGGGCCCGGGGGCCACCAGACGTCGGGAGCAGCCGCGGCGCCGGCCCGGATGGCGGCCACGCTCAGGTGCGGCAAGAGGGCGCCGTCCACGCCGAGCCCCCGGAACTGCTGGAAGACCCCGGCGGTGGCCGGACGGGTACGGGCCGCGGGCCGGGCGCGGGGCAGGAAGCCGCGGGCGGCCCGTGCCCTGCGCCGGCTTTCGCCGTACGGGGCGGTCACCGGCTGGGTAACGTCAGTCACAGCCCGTGGCGTCGTCGCCGCCGGGCACCCGCGGCGAGGGGGTGAGCGTCGGTGACCGGCACGGGCAGCCGCCTCCCGGTGGTGATCGGGGTCGACATCGGCACCACCAGCACCAAGGCGGTCGCGTACGACGTCGAGGGCCGGCAGCTCGCCCACCACGCGGTCGGCTATCCGCTCGACGAGCCGCAGCCCGGCTACGCCGAGCAGGACCCGCAGCTGATCTACTTCGCCGTGCTGGAGTCGATCCGCACGGTGGTGGCGGAGCTGGGCGGGCCGATAGCCGGGCTCTCCTTCAGCACCGCGATGCACAGCCTGATCGGGCTGGACAGCGACGGCCACCCGCTCACCCCGTCGGTCACCTGGGCCGACTCCCGGGCCAGCCGGCAGGCCGAACGGCTGCGGGCGATCCCCTCCGGGCTGGCGCTGCACCGCCGCACCGGCACCCCGGTGCACCCGATGGCCCCGCTGCCCAAGCTGCTCTGGTTCGCCGAGCAGGAACCGAAGTTCTTCGGTCAGGTGGCGTACTGGGTGGGCATCAAGGAGTGGGTGCTGCTGCGGCTCTGCGAGGCGCTGATGACCGACCACTCCGTCGCCTCGGCCACCGGCCTGATGGACATCCACCAGCTCTCGTGGGACGAGGAGGCGCTCGGCATCGCCGGCATCACCGAGGACCAGCTTGCCGAGTTGGTGCCCACCACCACCGTGCTGCCCGGCCTCACCGCGGAGGCCGCCGCGGCGGTCGGGCTGCCCCTCGACACGAAGGTGGTGGTCGGGGCCGGCGACGGGCCGCTGGCGAACCTGGGGCTCGGCGCGGTCGCGCCCGGCGTGATGGCCTGCTCGATCGGCACGAGCGGCGCGCTGCGGGTGATGGTGGAAACTCCCGGTGTGGACCCGCTCGGCGGGGTGTTCTGCTACGCGTTGACCGAGCAGCGCTGGGTGGTCGGCGGCGCGATCAACAACGGTGGCGCCGTGCTCGGCTGGGCCGGCGACGCCCTCGCCCCGGAGCTCGGTGAGGACGCCGAGGAGGAGCTGCTCGCGCTGGCCGCGACCGCCCCGGTCGGCTCCGGTGGGCTGATCATGCTGCCGTACCTGCTCAGCGAGCGGGCCCCGCACTGGAGCGCGCTGCCGCGCGGGGCGTACGTGGGGCTGACCCACGGGCACCGCCGCGCGCACCTGGTGCGGGCCGCCCTGGAGGGCGTCTGCCAGCAGTTGGCGCTGGTGCTCGCCGCGGTGCGGGCCGCCGGCAACGAGATCCGGGAGATCCGGGCCAGCGGTGGCTTCGCCCGCAGCCCGTTGTGGCGGCAGATCCTCGCCGACGTGCTCGGCTTGCCGGTGCGCTTCCCCGCCAGCCACGAGGGTTCCGGCTTCGGCGCGGCGCTGCTCGGCATGCAGGCCCTGGGGCTGATCACCTCGATCGACGTCGCCGCCGACCTGGTGAAGATCGAGGAGACCGTACGCCCCGACCCGGCGGCCGCCGCCACCTACGCGGCGCTGCTGCCGCTCTTCGCCGAGCTGTACGACGCGCTGGTCCCGACGTTCACCTCGCTGCGCCGGCTCGCCCCGGGCCTGCCGCCGCAACCGCCGCCGTCGCCTCCGCCCCTGTGAGCCGGTGACCGTCCACCTCCCTGTCCCGGGCACTGAAGAAGATCGTGATGGTCGTGTCCGTTCCCGCCGCACCGGCCGAACCCCTCACCACCGCCGGCGACGCGCAGCGGCGTGCTCGTGCCCGACCTGCTGCTGTAGGCGTCGGCGTCAGGGGGCCTCGACGCCGGAGATGCGGTAGCGGTGCACCTCGGCGCCGCGGATGGCCACCTGCTGTTCCTCCGACGGGCCGGAGCCGCGGAAGTCGAGCAGCTGCGCGTCGGAGTCCCACCGCTCGTAGACGTTGATCCGGCCCGGCTCCACCAGATCCGCGCTGATGGTGAAGTCGACGCAACCGGGCGCCGAACGGGCCTGGCGGACCACCTCCACACAGGAGGTCAGGTAGGCGTCCCGCTCCTGCGGGTCGACGTAGAGACTGCCGGCGACGATGAGCACTGGTCCTCCCAGGACGGTCGGTGACGGGTACCCCCGTGATACTCCCCCGTTGCGACAGTCCCGGCCGGCGAAGCGGCCCTCACCTGCACTTCCACGGACGTCGATTCTTGCGTACGCTGACCCGAAATCGAGCGGCGACGACGCCGCGGAAGGCCGGGGGTGACCCATGCGGTCGGTGCTGTCGAGACGGACACGGTTTCGGATAGTCGGCGTGGTCACCGCGGTCGCCGCGCTGACGGCCGCCACGACGTTGGTGCACCTGGCCGGCGACCCACCCCTGCGCCCCACCGGGTTCGAGCAGGACGAGAACCCGGCCGAGCCCGCCGAGTGGATGTGGTTGCAGCGGGCCAACGCGGACGGCTCCATCCCGCCGACCGCGTACCAGGAGGCGCTGGCGAGCACCCGGAAGCTGGAGAGCGACACCCGCCGCGGCGCGCCGCAGCTGTCGGAGGCGCAGTGGCGGCCGCTCGGCCCGAGCAACATCGGCGGGCGCCTGATCGACGTGGTGCTCGACCCGACGACCCCGGGCACGGTGTACGTGGCGGCCGGCACCGGCGGGGTGTGGAAGAGCACCGACGGCGGCGCCACGCTGGCCAGCGCCTGGTCCGACGACCTGCCCCAGTCGATGGGCGCGCTGGCGGTCGCACCCGACGGGACCCTCTACGCGGGCACCGGCGAGCCCGACCACGGCGGCGGCGGCTCGTACTACGGAACCGGCGTCTACCGCTCGACGGACGGCGGCGCGACCTGGGTCAGCCTCGGGTTGACCGACACCGGCGCGATTGGCCGGATCAGGATCGACCCCACCGACCCGCGGCGGATCCTCGTCGCCGCGCAGGGGCGGCTCTTCGACACCGGCGGGGACCGCGGCGTGTACCTGTCGACGGACGGCGGGTCGACCTGGCGGCAGGTGCTCGACGGCCTGAACGACTCCACCGGCGCGATCGACCTCGCCATCAACTCCGGCGATCCCGACATCATCCTCGCGGCCATGTGGGACAAGCTGCGCTATCCCGACGCCCGCGAGTACGGCGGGCCCGGCTCCGGGGTCTACCGGTCGAGCGACGGCGGTGAGACCTGGTCGCGCGTCGGGGCGCCGCTGCCGACCTCCGAGAGCGAGCCCGGCCGCATCGGGGTGGCGTTCGCGCAGGACGACCCGAGCCGCGCCTACGCCATCACCAACGACCTGGTCGGCAACCTGACCGGCTTCTTCGTCTCGAACGACGCGGGCGCGACCTGGACCCGGCCGCTGACCGGCGAGGCCGGCCTCGACGCCGGGGACGGTGGGTTCGCCTGGTGGTTCGCCCGGCTCTGGGTCGACCCCGACGACGCCGACCACGTCTTCTCCGCCGGGGTGCCGATGATGGAGTCGCACGACGGCGGCCTCACCTGGGTCCCCGGGCGGGGCATCCACGTCGACCAGCACGCCATGGCCTGGGACCCGCACACCGAGGACCGGGTGTACGTCGGCAACGACGGCGGGCTGTACTGGTCGGCGCAGAACGGCAACGTCATCGGGGCGTGGACCGCCGCCTCCGTCCAGCCGTACATGCAGTTCTACGCGATCGACGTCAGCGCGCAGGACGTGTCGCGCGTCTCCGGCGGCACCCAGGACAACGGGTCGCTGCGGTCCTGGGGCGCAGCCGACTGGAACCTGTACCGCGGCGGCGACGGGATGATGAACCGCATCAACCCGGTCGACCAGAACAACGTGTTCGCCTGCTCGCAGAACGGCGGGTGCGCCCGCTCCGACAACGGCGGCGACACGATGACCTCCATCCGGGCGCGCTTCGCGGGGACCCGGTTCAACTGGGTGTCGCCGCTGGAGATCGCCCCCGGGGCACCCGACACGGTGTACTTCGGGTCCAACGTCCTCAACCGCTCCGACGACCGGGGCCGCACCTGGCGCGCGGTGAGCCCCGACCTGACCGGCGGGCCCACGCCGCGCAACGCGACGTCGTACGCGACCATCACGACCATCGGCATCGCCCCGACCGACTCCGACGTCGTCTACGTCGGGACCGACGACGGCCGGCTGTGGGTGACCAGGAACGGCGGCGGCGCTTGGACCCGGCTGACCGACCCCGACCTGCCCGACCGGTGGGTCACCCGGGTCACCGTCGACCCGGAGAACGCCGACGTGGCGTGGGTGACGTACTCCGGGTTCCGGTGGGAGAGCGAGACGCAGCCGCACGTGCTGATGACCACCGACGGCGGCGCGACCTGGACGGACATCTCCGGCAACCTGCCGCAGGCACCGGTCAACGACGTGATCCGGCACCCGACGCACCGCGGCTGGCTCTACGTCGGCACCGACATGGGGGTCTTCTTCAGCCCGAACCTGGGTCGCACCTGGCTGAAGGTCGGGGAGAGCTTCCCCGCCGTCCCCGTCATGGACGTGCACTTCCACACCGGGACGAAGACGCTGTTCGCGGCGACGTTCGGCCGCGGCGTGTACCAGGCCTCCATCGCCGAGTAGGAGTGGACACCGTCCGTGCTCCCGGCCGGCAGGAAGGCCGGCCGGGAGCACGGACAAGGTGCCAACACCGTTCTCAGGCGCGGTTGATCGCGTTGACGTGGATGGCCTCGCTCAGGTACGCCGCCATCCCCGGCCGGATCCGCTCGAAGTACGCGGTGAACCGCTCGTCCGCCACGTACATGTCCGCCAGCCCGGTGTGGATCTCGTACGAGCACTCGTAGAACCAGCGGCTGATGAGCTGCCGGTGCTCCTCGGCCAACTCCGTCGCCGCCGGGCTGCCCGCCGGCGCGCCGGAGGCCATCACCTCGGCCAGCCGCCGTCCCCAGTCCTCGTTCTCGGCCTTGTTCCGCAGCCAGTCGTCCTTGCTGTAGCGGGCGACGCGGCGGTTCGACTCCTCGTACGCCGCGCTGCCGCCCCACCGCTGCTCGGCCTCCTCGGCGTGCGCGTCGGGGTCGAAGTCGCCGAAGACCTCGAACCGCTCCCGCGGGGTGAGTGGGATGTTCAACTTTCTCGCCTCCATCGCGAACTCGATCGCCGTGACCATCTCCTGCAGCTTCGTGATCCGTCCGCTCAGCAGCTCGTGCTGGCGGCGCAGGTGCGCCGCCGGGTCACTCGCCGGGTCGTCGAGGATCGCGGCGATCTCCTCCAGCGGGAACCCCAGCTCCCGGTAGTAGCGGATGTGCTGCAACCGCTCCAGGTCGTCATCGTCGTACCGTCGGTAACCGGCGCTGCTGCGACCACTGGGCGAGAGCAGAGCGATCTCGTCGTAGTGGTGCAGCGTGCGCACGGTCACCCCGGCCGCCTTCGCCACCTGTCCCACCGTGTACGCCATGGTTTCCCTCCCTTCCGGAAACCAGGCTCCCGCCTGCCGTTACGGGAGGGTCAAGCCTGATTGTGCGACCCCGGTCACCCCGCGACCCACCATTCGGACCGCGACCCACCGGGCGCCGGACCGCCCGGCCGGCCCGGTGGAGCTGCCTGCAGGAACGGGGCGGACACCGGAGCGGGCAGACGCCGAAGGGGGGCGCATGGACGGGGCAGTTCCCCAGCGCTCAGCCGACGGTGGCGCCCACCGCGGCGGGCCGGCCCGGCCGGCCGTAGAGGTAGCCCTGGCCCCGGGGGCAGCCGATGGCGGCCACCGCCGCGTGCTGCCGCTCGGTCTCCACGCCCTCGGCGACCACCGACAGCTCGAACGCCCCGGCCAGCCGGGTCACCATCTCCACCGTCGCGTACGCCCGGGAGTCGTCGTCGAGCCGGGCCACGAAGGAACGGTCGATCTTCAGTTCGGTGGCCGGGATGCGGTGCAGGTAGCTCAGCGACGAGTAGCCGGTGCCGAAGTCGTCGATGGAGATCCGGATGCCCAGCTCGCGGAGCTGGCGCAGCCGCTCCAGCACCGTCTCGCTCCCCTCGATCAGCGCCGACTCGGTCAGCTCCAGGGTGAGCGCCCCCGGGGCCAGCCCGGCGGTCGCGGTGGCCGCGGTGACCGTGGCGATCAGGTCCGGCCGGCGAAGGTGCGCCGCGGCGATGTTCACCGACACGGTGGTCTCGGGCACCCGGTCCCGCCAGGTCGCCGCGGCCCGGCACGCCTCGTGGATCACCCAGCGGTCGATCGGCAGGATCAGCCCGGTCTCCTCCGCCAGCGGCAGGAACCGCCCCGGGTACAGCGTTCCCAGCCGGGGATGCCGCCAGCGCACCAGCGCCTCGGCGCTGCGCACCGTCCCGGTGACGAGGTCCACGATCGGCTGGAACTCCAGGTGCAGCTGCCCTTCGTCGACCGCGCGACGCAGGTCGGCGATCAGCTCCGCCCGGGTCACCGCGGACTCGCGCAGCCCCGCCGTGCAGCTGCGGTACGCGGACTTGCCGGCGGCCTTGGCCGCGTACATGGCGATGTCGGCGTCGCGCAGCAGGTCGGAGTGCGAGGCGTGCTGCGGCCCGTACTCCGCGATGCCGATGCTGGCCGAGGGGTGCACCCCCACGTCCTCCTCGTCCGGCGAGGGTTCCAGCGCGGTGAGCAGCCGCTGGGCCAGCCGCTCGGGCGAGACCCGGCGGTCGCGTTCGACCAGCACCGCGAACTCGTCGCCGCCGAGCCGGGCGACGGTGCCGTGGCCGTCCACCGCCGCGCGCATCCTCTCGGCGACACCGGTCAGCAGGATGTCCCCCATGGCGTGCCCGAAGCGGTCGTTGACCTGCTTGAACCCGTCCAGGTCGAGCAGCAGCACGGCGACCGGCGTGTCGTCGCGCAGCGCCAGGCGCAGCCGCCGGAGGAACATCAGCCGGTTCGGCAGTCCGGTGAGCTGGTCGGTGTAGGCGAGCCGCCGCAGCCGGGCCACCAGCCGCAGGTTCTCGTTGGCGGCCAGCCCCTGCCGTACCGCCAGCGCGGCGAGCAGCGCCATCATGCCGACGAAGATCAGCTGCGGGGTCTGCCCGGTCGGCCGGCGGGCCAGCACCACGGCGACGATCGCCCCGCCGACCGGCAGGTACGGCAGCGCCACCCGCCACCACGGCGGCAGCGGCGACTCGGCGGTGTCGTCGCCGCCCTCCTGGTCCGGCGGCGGCGGGTACCGGGTGGCCGCGCCGACCAGCAGATAGCTCAACGGCCAGCAGAGGTCGATCGGATGACCGGCGGTGTAGCCGCCATGGGCGACGAGCGACACGTACCCGGCGTCGGCCACGGCGCGGAGGGTGAGGCTCGCCCCGATCAGCGTCATCGGCCGCCACACCGGGCGGCCCCGGCCGGCGACCGCGACCAGGATGGTCAGCTGCATCAGGTCGAGCATCGGGTAGAGCAGCCCGAGGGTGCGCAGCGGATCGGCGAGGTCCGCCGCGGCGACGCCGCGGAACACCAGCACCCACCCGATCGGGACGAGCGCCAGCCCGACGATCAGTCCGTCGAGGACGGTCCGGGCCCGCCCGACCGTGGTGTGCGGGGCGGAGTGGGCGCAGAGCAGCGCGGCGGTGCCGGTGATCAGCCCGGCGATGAAGAGTGCCCCGATCAGCGGCGTGTGCGGCAGGTCGCCGCCGGCCAGCCGCTGCACCGTCCACACCGCACGCCCGAGGGCGGCGAGCGCCATCGTCGCGGCCAGCAACGCCCAGAACCGGCGCAGCGGGGTGGGGTGCCGGCGGGCCACGGCGAGACAGGCGAGGGCGGCCCACCCGGCCACGAGCATCGCACCGAGGTCGCTGACCAGGGCGGCGCCGGGCAGCGCGGCCAGCAGCCACGCCCCTTCCAGCGCGACGACCACGGCGGCGACGGCCAGGCCCGCCCGGGCGCCGCGGACCGGCGAGGCGGTCTCCCCGGCGGCCTGCTCGACGTCCTGTGGCGACACGTGATCGCTCCGGCTCTCTCTTCGTGCGTGCACCCTCGACGGCGAGGACCGGTTCGGCAAAGCCCGGAAAGCCTAGCCAGAGACGTGCGGATCCCGCCAGGGGCCGGACGGCGCGGGTCGCCGGCCGCCGGTCAGGGCCGTCCCGGGCACCGGTAGCGGCTGGTCAGGACGGTCGCTCCGTCAGGACCAGTCCTCCGTCGGGACCGCGTCGCCGCCCGAGCCCGACCCGGCCGACGTGGCGCCGCCCGAGGTGGCCGCGGCAGCCGGCGGGCCGCCGTGGGTCCACGGCGTCTCCTCGACCGCCGGGAACGCCCCCGCCGGCATGAACCCGTCCGACAGCGTGGTGTAGCAGAGCCGCTCCCCCACCTCCGGCACGCTGCCCGGCGGGGCGGTCAACCCCCGACCCATCCCGCCGGAGAGCTCCAGCACCACCTCGGTCTTCCCCTCCGCCGCCGGAACCACGAAGACCACCTTCGCTTTCTGCGCCGGTCGGGTCGGCGAGAACAGCGTCGCGCCCACCGGCGCCAGCACCGGTTCGGTGGTGACCAGCTGGATCCGGGGCCGCAGCACCGGGCGCTTACCGGTGTCGTCCACCCGCTTCGGATCGGCCAGGGTCACCTCGCCGACGAACGCCTCACCGGTCAGCCGGTGCTCCGCCATGACGAGCGGATCGTCGTAGGCGCGCTGCACGGCGTACGAGGTCAGGGCACGTTCCAGCCGGTGCAGCCGCTGGGCGGCGGCCACCGCGCCGTCGCGGCGGGGCTGCGGCCCACCGCCGGAGTCGACGTGCTCGGCGTAGCCGGTGAAGGCGTCCCGGTCGCCGTCCCACCGGCCGGCCACCCGGGCGCCGGGCGGCAGGGCGCGCAGCAACCCCACGCCGCGCCACATCAGCTCCCAGGTGGGCGCCACCTGGTCGCGCAGCAACCGCTCCAGCTCCGCGTACGCCCCGGGGCGCGCGACCGGGTCGTCCTGCGCCCCCGCGTACGCCGCGATCGCCGGGGCGAGCCGGTGGTTGTCGAAGTCCGGGTCGGTGGCCGGCCCGGCCGGCGGGCAGAGCGCCCGGTCCTCGGCCCGGGCCGCCGCCTCGACGCCGGTGAGCCCGGGCGGCGGGTCGATCCAGCCGAGCAGCGCCGGCAGGTGCAGGTCCTCCACCGCGCTCTGCCCGGTGGCCCAGTGCAGGGTCAGCGCGTCGGTCATCGCCAGCAGCGCCGACGAGCCGGGATGCTCGGCCCGCTCGGCGAAGAAGGTCAGCCAGCGGCCGAGCAGCGGCACCGACGGGTGCACCGGGTACTCGCCGTCGGGCCGGCGGAACCGGGTGGAGCGGCCGAGCAGCCGCAGAAAGGTGATCCCCGCCGGGTTCGGCACCAGCAGCTGCGGGGCGTCGACGTACCGGTGGCGCACGTCCTTACCCCGGTCCACCGGCACCGCCTCGGAGACGCCCCGGAACCCGTCCAGGTACGGCAGCACAATCGCGGCCAGCTCGGCGGCGAACGCGAAGCGCTGGTCCCGGTTGCGGGGCTGCGGCACGATCAGCAGCCGCGCCTCGTCGGGTGCGGAGCCGACCAGCGCCGCGAGCGGGGCGTTGGCCTCGCCGGCCATGGCCAGCGGCAGCAGCACCAGCGGCCGCTCCGACAGGTGCAGGTGGCGCACGGTGGCCACCGGCTGGGCCGCCCCGGCGGCGAGGGCCTGCGCCTTGGCCAGGGCG
>NZ_JAMOKF010000155.1 GCF_023656545.1 Micromonospora phytophila
CCCGGTTGTCCGGTGACGTTCGCGGGGCCCGGGGCGGCCCGCCCGTGGCGCAGCGGGGCGGCCCGGCGGCCGTCGGGGCCGGGACGGGCTGCCCCACGCGGTGATCGCGACCCGGGTCAGAGCGGGTCGTCGCGGCCCAGCTCCCAGCAGGCGACGGCGGTGGCCGCGGCGACGTTGAGCGAGTCGACGCCGCGGCGCATCGGGATCACCACCCGGACGTCGCTGGCGTCCATCGCCGCCCGGGTCAACCCCGCGCCCTCGGCGCCGAGCAGGAGCGCCGAACGGGCCCGCCGCGCGGCGTCGAGACGCTGGATCGGCACCGCGTCCGGCGCCGGGGTCATCGCCAGCACCGTGAACCCGGCCGCGCGGACCTCGGTCAGCGCGGCCGGCCAGGGCTCCAGCTTCGCGTACGGTACGGCGAAGACCTCGCCCATGCTCACTCGCACGCTGCGCCGGTAGAGCGGGTCGGCGCAGGACGGCGAGAGCAGGACGGCGTCCACCCCGAGCGCGGCCACCGCCCGGAAGATCGCTCCCAGGTTGGTGTGGTTGTTCACGTCCTCGAGGATCACCACCCGCCGGGCGGTGGCGAGCACTTCCGCCGCGGTGGGCAGCGGCTTGCGCCGGAACGACGCCAGCACCCCGCGGTGCACGTGGAAGCCGGTGGCCCGTTGCAGCACGTCCGGGGTGGCGGCGTAGACCGGCGCGTCCCCGGTGTCCAGGTCGGCGAGCTGGTCGACCCGCTTCGCGTCCACCAGGTACGACCGGGCCGGGTAGCCGGCCCGCAGCGCCCGCCGCAGCACCAGCTCCCCCTCGGCGATGAACAGGCCGTGCGGCGGCTCCCAGCGGGTGCGCAGCTCGACGTCGGTCAGCGCGCGGTAGTCGGCGATCCGGTCGTCGTCGGGGTCGGTGATCTCGTGGACGGGCACCCGACGATTCTGCCCGGCCACCCGCGCCGACCGGGCGGCGGGCAGGTCGGCGCCCCGGCCGGTCGCGTGGGGCCGGCCGGGCCCGGGCGGGTGGCGGCTCCGGCTCAGTCCGCCACCCGGTCGTAGCGGAGCAGGACCGCGCGGGAGTCGAAGCTGCGCGTGGCGACCAGCCCCAGGTCGAACCGGTCCTTGGCGGTGAAGACGGGCTTGCCGCCGCCGAGGACCACGGGGTGCACGACCAGGTGGTACTCGTCGATCAGGCCCAGCCCGGTCAGCGCCCCGGCGAGGTCCGCGCCGCCGGTGAGCAGCAGGTCGCCGCCGGCCTCGCGCTTGAGTGCGGTGATTTCCTCGGCGAGGTCACCCCGGCCGATCACCCGGGCGCCGTGCTCGGCCCCGGTCAATGTCCGGGAGACGACGACCTTGGGCGTGCGCCGCCAGACGGGCGCGAAGGCCAGGTCGTGCGGGTGGTCCGAGATCGACTCGGCCCGCGGCCAGTAGTAGGACATCATCTCCCAGACCCTGCGCCCGTAGAGGAAGGCGCTGGTCCGGTCGTTCAACCCGAAGGAGTACGCGGAGAGTTCCGGCCCCATCGCCGGCCAGTCGAACTCGCCGTTCGGGCCCTCGATGAAGCCGTCGAGCGACTGGTGCACGTAGTAGACGATCCTGCCCATGGTGCCGTTCCTCCCGGTGCCGGGCGCCCACCCTGGGCGCTCTCGCCAGGTGGTCGGAGCGGACCCACGGAATCCGACAGCCAGCGCGTGGCCTTGACGCCGCGCACCCGCCGCACGGCAGGGGCCGCTGCTCGGCGTTTCAGCTCTCCGGTCCGCCCTCGTGGCGGCGCCCGGGATCCCGACGGTACTCGGGGCGGAGCTTCGCGCTGGCGAACGCCGCCTTCACCGCCCCCGAGAGCGCGGTGATGTCGTACGCGCCGTGGTGACGCCGGCCGTTGATGAAGAAGGTCGGGGTTCCGGTCACGTCGCTGAGCTCGGCGGAGTCGACGTCCTCGGCGATCCGGTCGGCCCCTCGGGCCTTGGCGAGGTGCTCGCGGAACCGGTCGAGGTCCAGGCCGAGCTGTTCGGCGTAGCCGAGCACATCGGCGGGGTTGAGCGCCTTCTGGTGCGTGAGAAGCAGGTCGTGCATCTCCCAGAACGCGCCCTGCTCGTCCGCCGCCTCGGCGGCCTCGGCGGCGAGTTGGGCGTGCGAGTGGACGTCGGTGAGAGGCAGGTGCCGCCAGACGTACCGGACGTTGGCGAAGTCGGTCAGCAGTTCCCGGACCACGGGCTCGGCCCGCCCGCAGTAGGGGCATTCGAAGTCGCCGTACTCCACGACCGTCACCGGCGCCTCGCGCGGCCCGCGCAGGTGGTCGCGCTCCGGATCGACCGGAACCATCAGGTCGACGAGCCCCTCGGTGGCACCGAGCAGCGCGCGGGCACGCCGCGCCGGGGACAGCCGGGCGGCGGAGCGGAACACCAGCCAGGTGACGACGGACGAACCGACCGTCGCGACGAGGATGCCGAGCTTCGCCTCCGTCAGGGCGGGGCCGCTCAGCGCATGGGTGGCGATCAGGAGGGCGACGGTGAACCCGATGCCGGAGACCGTGCCCACCCCGGCGACGGCGACCCAGCCGACCGGTGGCCGGAGCCGGTTGCGGCTGAGCCGGGTCACCAGCCACAGGGTGCCCACGATCCCGACCGGCTTGCCGACGACGTACGCCGCCACGACGCCCAGCGTGACCGGGGAGGTGACGGCACTGGCCAGGAGCTCGCCGTCGATCACGATCCCGACGTTCGCCAGCGCGAAGAGCGGCACGATCACGTAGCTCGCCCACGGGTGGTAGAGGTGCTGCAACCGCTCGTTCGGCGACAGCGCCGAGGCGAGCCCGACCCGGGCCGAACGGGCGAGCTGCGGGGTGGGCTGTTCCCGGAAGAGGCGGAACAGGTCGGTCGCCCGCTGCAGTTCGGTGCGGCCGGGGGCGTAGGCGTAGGTGAGCAGCCCCATCAGCAGGCCCACCACGACCGGGTCGACACCGGACTCCGACACCGCGAGCCACGCCGCCAGCCCAAGCAGCGCGTAGACCGGCCCGTACCGCACGCCCCGCCACCGGACGAGCAGGACGACGCCGAAGATCCCCGCCGCGGTGAGCAGGGCCGCCACCGACGGATGTTCCGGGTAGGCGATCGCCAGCACCGCGATCGCGACCAGGTCGTCGATGACGGCGACCGTCAGCAGGAAACCCCGCAACCGGTCCGAGAAGCGCGGCCCGAAGACGGCGAGCACGCCGAGCGCGAGCGCGGTGTCGCTGGCCATCACCGCACCCCAGCCCGCGGCGGTGGTGCGCCCGGCGTTGAACGCGAGGTAGATCGCGATCGGCAGGAGGATGCCGCCGAGCCCGGCCAGCATCGGCAACGTCAGCCTACGCCGGTCCCGCAGCTCGCCCAGGTCGAAGTCGCGGCGCAGCTCCAGCCCGGCGACCAGGAAGAAGAACGTCATGAGGCCGCTGTTGACCCAGGTACGCAGGTCGTGTGACACGCGCCAGTCGCCGAGCTGGACGGAGAAGGAGGTGCTCCAGAGCGACTCGTACGACGACACGTGGAGGTTAGCCCAGGCGAGCGCGGCCACCGCGCCGACCAGCACCACCCGTGCGCTGCCGGTCTCCGTGTGCAGAAACGAGCGCAGCGGGGCATTGAACCGGCCAACCCAGTGAGTCCGGCCCGACCATCCCCCGTCGGGGTGGTTACTCGTCACATGGACGATCCTTCTCCACCCGCTCGCCGCCTGGTTCGGATTCGGGCACACGGTCACCGGCCGAGACGCCGACCGGGCGGGTGATCCGCAGGCTCGCTGCGCGGAGTCGCGGGTCAGCCGCGGTTGGAGAACCAGCGGCGCAGGTCGGACAGGCGCTCCTCGTCCGCCGGGCGGCGGTCGTCGGCGGGCCGGCGGTCGTCGGCGGGCCGCCGCTCGACCGGGAGCCGCGGCTCGCCGACCAGTTCCCGGCCGGGTGCGGCGAAGGCCTGCTCCGGCTGCCCGTCGACGGCGGTGGCGATCACCCGGGCGACCGCGTCGATCACCCTGGCCTGCACCGCGGCGCCCACCGAGTCGGTGGTGTCGTCGGGGTTCGCGGCGATGCCGGCGACCGCGACCTGCGGGGTGAAGCCGACGAACGTCTCGGTGGCGTTCCGCTCCGAGCTGCCGGTCTTGCCGGCCACCGGGCGGCCGTCGAGGATCCGGTTCACCGAGGTGGCGGTGCCGCCGTTGCACTGCCCGTACGGCGACTGCTGACCGACCGGGCAGCGGGCCGCGTCGGTGGCGGCCCGGGCCACGTCGGCGTCGAGCACCCGCTTGCAGGACGGGTCGCCCACCGGCACCCGCTCGCCGTCGGCCGCGGTCACCGAGACCACCGGCAGCGGCGCGCAGTACGTGCCCTCCGCCGCCACGGTGGCGTACGCGTTGGCGAGGTCGAGCGGGGTGGTGGCGGCCACGCCGAGGGTGAACGAGCCCCAGTTCGCGGCGTTGTCGCGGGCGAAGGCGGCGTCGGCGTCGGCCCGGAAGGTGATGCCGAGGCGCTGCGCCATCTCCACCACCTTCTCCGGCCCGACCTGCTCGGCCAGCCAGACGAAGTAGGTGTTCACGGAGCGGCCGAAGCCGTCCCACATCATCCGGTAGCCGTCCATCCACTCCGGGTTGGCGTTGGCCGGGCACCACCGGCCGGCGCAGCTGCCGTCACCCTCGGCGGCGTACCGGGTGGGCAGCCGGCTGGGCGCGTCGAAGCCGGTGGCCAGGGGCTTCCCCGACTCCAGGGCGGCGAGCATGGTGAAGAGCTTGAACGTCGAACCGGCCTGGTAGCCGTCGACGCTGTCCCCGCCGGAGATCAGCGGGTTGACGGTGTTCGGGTGGTTGGTCTGCCCGGCGGGGTTGTCGGCGAGGCTGTAGTGCCGGTTGACCGCCATCGCGAGGACCCGGCCGGTGCCCGGCTCGACCGCGGCGATCGGCAGCGCCCGCGCGTTGTCGTACCCGTAGACGCCGGTGGCCTGCTTCTGCGCGGTGGCCTGGATCTGCGGGTCGAGGGAGGTCACCACGGTGTAGCCGCCCCGGCGCAGCGCCTGCTCGCGCTCCTCGACGGTCGCGCCGAACGCCGCCTGCCCCAGCCACCACTGGCGCAGGTAGTCGCAGAAGAAGCCCCAGTCCTCGTGCCCCTGCGCGACGGCGGTGCAGCCGTTGGGTTGCGCGGTGGGGCGCAGCGTCGGCTTCTCGGCCTTCGCCCGCGCCGCCTGCCCGGCGGTGATCGCGCCGGTGGCGACCATCGAGTCCAGCACGTACCCGCGCCGCTCCAGCGCCGCATTCTGGTCACCGTCGATCGGGCTGTACGCCTCCGGCGACTGCACCAGGCCGGCGAGCAGGGCCGCCTCGGCGAGGGTCAGCTCCGCCGGCGCCTTGGCGAAGTACCGCTGGCTGGCCGCCGCGATGCCGTACGCCCCGGAGCCGAAGTACGCGATGTTCAGGTAGCGGTTGAGGATCTCGTCCTTGCCCAGGCGCTGCTCCAGCGCCGTGGCGTACCGGATCTCCTGCAGCTTGCGCCCGACGGTCTGCTCGGTGGCCGCGGCGCGCTCCTCGGCGGTGCGCCCGGGGTCGGTCTTGAGCACGTTGCGCACGTACTGCATGGTCAGCGTCGAGCCGCCCTGCTCGGTGCCGCCCCCCTTGACGTTCGCGACCAGGGCCCGGGCCAGGCCGCGCAGATCGGTGCCGCCGTGGTCGTAGAAGCGCCGGTCCTCGGCCGCCACGATCGCCTGCCGCATCACCGGGGCGATCTCGTCCAACGGCACGTCGGTGCGGTTGACGTCGTAGAACGTCGTGATCAGCGTCCGGCCGTCGTTGGCGTAGAGGTAGGAGCGCTGGGGCGTGACCGGGGTGCGCAGCGCCTCCGGCAGCGCGGCGTACGACCCGAGCGCCGACCTCGCGGCGAACCCGAGCAGCAGGTTGCCCGGCAGCGCGGCGACCGCCAGGACGAGACCGGCGAGCGCGCCGGCGAGCAGCACGGTGAACAGCCGCGACAGCGGCGAGCGGAGTCGGGCCATGGTCCCCAGGATTGCCACCGGAGCCGCCGACCGACCACCCTCGGCCCCCGGTTGTCAGCAACTTCACCGCCTCCTACCAGCGATTTCGCATCCCGCCCGACCCACCGGTCCCGCTCAGCCCCACCCTGCTCACGGCTCCCACGTCCGCCGATCGTCGAGGGGGTGCGAGTCCCGGCGACCGGGGTTCGCCGGGAACCGTGAGCACCGCGACCGCGCCGGCGTGGATCAGCCGGCGGCGAGGGGACCGTTGGTACCGGGAGAGCCGGGGGCGGCGGGCGTGGCGGCGCTGGCCACGCTGGCGTTGGTGGCGTCGCGGAAGATGTCGCGCGGGACCAGGCGGCCGGAGCGGTAGCCGATGCCGATGCCGGCGATCAGGACGAAGATCGCGCCGAAGGTCTGCAACGAACCGATCAGGGCGCCGCCCAGACCGAGCAGCGGAGCGGCGATCATCAGCATCGCGCCGTCGCCCATGCTGAACGTGCCCGACCGGGCGACCGACCAGCCGGTCAGCAGCCAGCCCGCGCTGTAGAAGGTGGCGCCCACCAGGACGAGCATCCGGGCGGTGGTGCCGAAGACCGGGGTCTGCTCCGCCAACCCGGCGAAGGGCAGCATGAGCACCGTGCCGGCGATGGACACCAGCAGGCCGGCGGCAGCGCCGCGGCGGCTGCGGGTCGCGGCCAGCAGCCCGGTCAGGGCCAGCAGGGCGAGCAGGCCGAGCCAGACCGCCGCCACCCAGCCCACCAGGTAGAGCGACCGGCCGTCGGCCGGGTAGGGGTCGTTGCCCACCCCGCCGTCGCTGGCCATCGCCACCACGCCGTAGAGGACGGCGTACGCCGGGAGCAGCCACACGGCGGCGCGGGCGAACCGGCGCAGCGACCACGCCCAGCTGGCGTTGGTGGCCGGTCCGACCGGCGTCGGGTCGACGAACGGGAGCACCCCGAACCCACCGCCGGTACGCCGGGTGCCGAGCGGGCCGCCAGGGTCGTGCGCGCCGGGCACCGGGGCCGAGGACCACACCCGCTTCGCCGGATCCTTCATGCGTCACCTCGCTCATCCACGAGCGGTGCGGGACGCGCCGGGGCGCCCCGATGCCTGGTCACCACCCGTCCTAGGACCGATGGTGGCAGGCACCGGAGCGCCCCATGAGTCTTTCTCGCATTTAGCCGCCGGCCCGCCACGCGACCGGCGGAGCCGTCGTCCCGTCCGCCCGACCCGGCACACCGTCACCGGGGGTCCCGGCCGACACCGGGAGCAGCTCGCCCCAGGACGGGGCGGGCCCGGGGCGGGCCGACCCGGTCCGACCGGACCGGGTCGGCCCTCGCTCAGCCGCGTTCGCGCTGGTCGGACGGGTCGTTGAGCAGGCTCGCCGGGGAGACCGGCTCGGGTGCCGGCAGCCCCTGCGGGGTCTTGCCGCCGGTGGCCTGCGCCTCGGCGACGCGTACCTCGTCGTGGATCTCCTGGGCGGCGGCGGCCGCGGCCTGCGCGGCCTCGGCGGCCTCCCGCTCGACCTGGCTCGCGTGGTCGGCCGCCTCCGGTGCGGGGAGGTCCCCCACCATCTTGCTCAGCCCGCCGAGCGCGCCACCCATCCCCTCTAGGGCCTTGGTCAGCTCGGCCGGCACGATCCAGACCTTGTTGGCGGTGCCGTTGGCGATCTGTGGCAGCGCCTGGAGGTACTGGTAGGCGAGCACCTTCTGGCTCGGGTTGGCCTGGTGGATGGCATCGAAGACGGTCCGGATCGCCTTCGCCTGGCCCTCCGCCTGGAGGATGCGGGCCTGCCGGTCACCGTCGGCGCGCAGCACCGCGGACTGCTTCTCGCCCTCGGCGGTGAGGATCTGCGACTGCTTGTGCCCCTCCGCGGTGAGGATCGCCGCCCGACGGTCCCGCTCGGCGCGCATCTGCTTCTCCATGGAGTCCCGGATGCTCGCCGGCGGCTCGATCGCCTTGATCTCCACCCGGGTCACCTTGATGCCCCAGCGGCCGGTGGTCTCGTCGAGCACGCCGGAGAGGTGCCGGTTGATCTCGTCCCGGCTGGTCAGCGCCCGCTCCAGGTCCAGCGAGCCGATCACGTTGCGCAGCGTGGTCACGGTGAGCTGCTCGATGGCCTGGAGGAAGCTGGAGATCTCGTAGGTCGCCCGGACCGCGTCGACCACCTTGAAGTAGAGGACCGTGTCGATCGACACCACGAGGTTGTCCGAGGTGATCACCGGCTGCGGCGGGAAGCTGACCACCTGCTCCCGCATGTCCACCTTGGTACGCACCGCGTCGATGAACGGGACCAGGAGGTTCAGCCCCGGATTGAGGGTCCGCTTGTACTTGCCGAGCCGCTCCACCACGTCCTGGCGCTGCTGCGGCACGATCCGTACCGCCTTGGCCAGGGTCACCACGGCGATCACCGCCACGGCTATCAGCAGCACCGGCAACACGAGTTCCATATGCTCACCTTTTCGCTTCGGGTAACTGCCCGGAGGAGGAAACGTCGTCCCGCCAGACCAGGGCGGTGGCGCCCCGGACCTGAATCACCTGCACCCGCTCACCGGGGGCGAAAACCTGAGCCGCGTCGTACGAGCGGGCCTGCCACAGCTCACCGTCGATCTTGACCATGCCCTGCCCGGTGTCGACCCGCTCCAGCACCAGCGCGGTGCTGCCCTCGATCGCCTCGACGCCGAAGGGCCGCTCACCACTGTCGAGGGCGGAGCGGCGGTGACGCCGAAGCGTCGGCCGGACACCCAGCACGGTCAACACCGACACCACGGCGAAGACGATCGCCTGGACCCCGACCGGCGCGCCGAGCGCCGCGGCGCCCGCGGCGGCGAACGCCCCGGCCGCGAACATGATCAGAAACAGCGTCGTGGTGAAGATCTCGGCGACCGCCAGCACGACACCCAGCACGATCCACAACACGGCGTCCACACCACGATCGTGACACGTTGATGCACGTGCCGACGAACGGTGATCATCAGTAAGCTCGGCGGCACCCCGAGCGAACCGGTCGCGGACCGGCCCGAGCACCGACCGAGGAGAGCCCGTGTCCCTGCTGCCCGACACCGTCCGTCAGGTCGACGCCCTGGTCACCGGGGCGCAGTCCGCCGGTCGGACGCCGTCGCTGGTGATCGGCGTGGTGCGGGACGGTGCTCTGGCGCACCTCGCCACCGCGGGGGAACACCCACGCCCCCACGCCGACCTGCAGTACCGGCTCGGCTCGATCAGCAAGACGATGACCGCGACGCTGGTCATGCAGGAGCGCGATGCCGGCCGGCTGGCCCTGGACGACCCGCTGGAGCGGCACCTGCCCGCCACCGGCGTCGGCACGCTCACCCTGCGGCAGCTGCTCGGCCACGCCAGCGGGCTGCAACGCGAGCCGGACGGCTCCTGGTGGGAGCGGTCCGAGGTCGGCGAGCTGGCCGCCCTGCTCGCCGGGGTGAGCGCCGACAAGATCGCCTATCCGGCGCACCGGTCGTACCACTACTCCAACCTGGCGTACGGCCTGCTCGGCGGGGTGCTGGAGGCGGTCACCGGCACCGGCTGGGCCGAGCTGCTCCGGCAGCGGATCCTCGCGCCGCTGGGCATGAGCCGGACGACGTACGCGGCGACCGAGCCGTTCGCGCGGGGCTACGTGGTGCACCCCTGGCACGACACGCTGCGCGAGGAGCCGCGCACCGACACCGGGGCGATGGCGCCAGCCGGGCAGCTCTGGTCCACCGCGGCGGACCTGGCCCGCTGGGCAGCGTTCCTGGCCGACCCGGCGCCGGAGGTGCTGGCGGCGGAGACGCTGACCGAGATGTGCGCGCCGGTGGTGATCAGCGACCTCGACTCGTGGACCGGCGGGCACGGCCTGGGGCTGGAGCTCTACCGGGAGGGCGAGCGGGTGTACGTCGGGCACGGCGGCTCGATGCCGGGCTACGTCGCCGCCCTGGCGGTACACCGCCCCACCCGCACCGCCGTGATCGGCTTCGCCAACTCGTACGGCTTCCGCACCGGCTCGATCGGGGCTCTCGGCCAGCAGATCCTGACCACGGTGCTGGACGCCGAGCCGGCGACCGCCCGGCCGTGGCGACCGGCCGCCGCGCCGCCCCCGGCCGAGGTGAGCGAGTTGACCGGGCGCTGGTGGTGGATGGGGCTGGCGATGGAGGTCAGCTGGGACAGCGAGCGCGGTGAGCTGGTGGCCCACCAGCGCGGCGAGCGGGTGCACCGGTTCGCCGCGGAGGGCCCGGACCGGTGGCGGGGCCGCACCGGCAACGAGAACGGGGAGCTGCTCACCGTGCTGCGTGACGACGCCGGCCGCCCGGTCGCCCTCGACATCGCCACCTTCGTCTTCACCCGCACCCCCGACCAGGAGCCCTGACCACTCCGGCACCGACAAAGGGAGGCGCGCGAGATCCTGGACGTGGTGGGCGTCCGAGGCCACTACGCCCAGGATCGAACGTGATCCTGCGCGGGGGTCACCCGGGCTGTCCGGGTTCGGTGACGAAGTCGATCAGGCGTTCCACGGCGTTGATCAGCGGGGTCTCCACGTCGGCGAAGCTGTCCACCCGGGACAGAATGTGCCGCCACATGTCGGCCTGCTCGGCCACGCCGAGCACCGCGCAGACCCCCTCCTTCCACGGCCGTCCCGGCGGCACCACCGGCCACGCCGCGATGCCCAGCGCCGCCGGCTTGACCGCCTGCCACACGTCGACGTACGGGTGCCCGGTGACCAGCACGTGCGGGGAGTTCACCCGGGCCACGATCCGGCTCTCCTTGGAGCCGGGCACCAGGTGGTCGACCAGCACACCGAGGCGTCGGGTCGGGCCGGGACCGAAGTCACGCACCTCGGCGTCGAGCGCGTCGATGCCGTCCAGCGGCTCCACCACCACGCCCTCGATCCGCAGGTCGTCGCCCCAGATCCGCTCGACCAGGGCGGCGTCGTGGACGCCCTCCACCCAGATCCGGCTGGCCTTGGCGACCTGGGCCCGGACCCCGTCGACCGCGATCGAGCCGGAGGCGGTGCGCCGGCGCGCGGCCGGCACCGGGGCGCGGGTCGGGCGGCGCAACGTCACCGGCCGGCCGTCGAGCAGGAACGCAGCCGGCAGCAGCGGGAAGTTCCGCCGCCGGCCGTGCCGGTCCTCCAGCACCACCGCGCCGGACTCGAAGCCCACCACCGCGCCGCAGAAGCCCGAGTCGGCGTCCTCGACGACGAGGTCCGGCTCGGCGTCCACCTCGGGGGTGACCCTGCGCCGTCGCCAGTCCCCCGCGAGCACGTCCTCCGTGTATCGCCGCCCCATGTCGATCACGCTAACCGCCGGCCGGCCCCCCGGCACCCCGACGCGCCGCCGCACCTTCCCGCACCCGCCCCGCACCCGCCCCCGCATCCGGCCGCCGGGCGGCACCGCGGCGCATCCCCGCCACCGCATCACGACCGCACCGCACAGGTCAGACCCTGCCGCCAGAAGCGCCGCGCACCCGCCGCCGCCTCCGTCACGACCGCCGTGCCGGGCGGCGACGCGCCGCAGGGCGAGGCCCGGCAGCAGGTTTGGAGATCGACGGACCGCGTCGTCCGAGGCGGCAGGACGGGGCGAAACGGGCAGGCGACGCGGCCCGAGCGGCAGTCGAGACAGGGGCGGCGGTGACCACGTACCCTTTCGGCATGTCCACCCCCGCAGCGGGCACGGCCACTCTCGCGCCGCGCCGGTCCAGCCGGTTCGTTGCCTGGGTGCGCGCGTGGCGCGCCGGGCTGGTGCCCTTCGACGAGGTCGCCGACGCCATCGCCGGCGACGAGGAGCATCTGGTCGCCGACGCCCCCGGCACCTGGACCGACGTTCCGCTGCCCGAGGCGCTGCCCATCCTGGCCAAACTCTCCCCGGACGACATCCGGCTGGTGCTGCCGGCGCCCGGTGACCCGCGCGGGTTGCCCGGGCCCGGCGACTTCGCCGGCGCGGCGCTGCTCGCCGGCGAGGCGGTCGTCGCCGGCGGCCTGGGGCTGATCCCGCAGGTCCGCACGCACACCTCGGGCTCGGGGGACGTCTTCGAGACGGTGCTCTGGCGGGTCTTCCCGCTGCCCGCCGACGCCCCGGCGGCCTCGCTGGCGCTGCCCGGCGCCGCCGAGGCCGAGGCGGAGCTGGCCGCCGCGCTCGCCGACACCACCGCCGCGCTGAC
>NZ_JAMOKF010000156.1 GCF_023656545.1 Micromonospora phytophila
CCGGGCTCGGCCGAGGTGCCGCGCACCGGTGCCGGCATCGGCACCGGGGGCACCACCAGCGTCGCCCTGCCGTTCACCGCCGACGCGCCCCTGCCGCCCACCCCGCCGGGCACCGACGCGCCGCCAGGCTCGGCGGCGGTCGGCCGGTCGGCCTCCGCCCTTCCCGGCCCCACCCCCGGCGACCCGAGCAGCACCGGCCCCCCTCCGACCGGCGGCACCGACCCGTCCCCGACACCGGCCGGACAGTCCGACGGGGACGTGAGCGCACGCGGCGGGGTGGTCACGGTCCGCTGCGACGGGCGGTCGATCGAGGTGCTCGGGGTCGCGCCCGCCGCCGGCTACCAGGTCGAGGCGTACGAGCCGGGCCCGGCGCGGGAGGTGCGCGTGGAACTGGTCTCCGCCGACAACCGCAGCGTGGTCACGGTCCGCTGCGCCAACGGCCGACCGGTGCCCCTGGTCAGGGAGGGTGACAGCTGATTCCGGCCGCCCGCCGTCGCGGTCGACGGCGTGGGTGCGGATCGGGCCGAGCCCCGCAAGGGGCCGGCGGGCGCCGCGCCGGGAGTCGTGCCCCCGACGCGGCCCCCCGTTCCCGCCGGCCGGTCCGTCACCGCCCGGCCAGTGCCGCCCAGCTCGGCGTCACCGGCTCGCGCCGCAGCGGCATGCCCGCCTCGGCCGGGGTCCGGTCGCCCTTGCGCTGGTTGCACCCGTAGCAGGCGGCGGTCGTGTTCTTCCAGGTGTTCCGGCCGCCGCGCGAGCGGGGCAGGATGTGGTCGACGGTGCCCGCCGGCCCGGCGCAGTACGCGCACCGGCGACCGTCCCGGCGCAGCACCCCGGCCCGGGACCAGGCGGGGCCGGCGCTGAACCGCCAGCGGGTCACGACGTAGCGGACGAGCCGCACCACCCGGGGGACCGGGAAGACCCCGATCACCGCGTCCGGCTCGGCCTCGTGGATCTCGGCGACCCGCCGGCAGAGCATCCGGATCGCGTGCTGGACGGTGACCCGGTGCAGCGGGCCGAGGTCGGCGTTGATGACGAGGACGGCGTCCACCGGGATCTCCCTTCGTGGTGGTGACGGTCGTACGGGCCGGACGTGAAAGAGCCGCCCGGTCCGGCTGGTGCGGACGGGCGGCTCGACGTCGTGCGGGTACGCGTCAGTCGGGCCGGCCGCCCCCGGGGCCTTCGGCTCGGCAACCGCCGCCGGTCGCGGGGAGCGCCGGGAGGGCCCGGCCGGGCAGCCACGACGGCACGTGGGTGACGTGCGACCTCGACATGACCAGCTCCCGCAGCGGTGGTTGACCTTGCGGGATCACGGTAGGTCGGCCCGGGTGGGACGGGCAACGGATTTCGATCGAGGGGCGTCGTCGGGGCGGCGCTGCCGACGGGCCCGGCCGGCGCTGCGGGCCACGGCGAGCGGCCGGTCGACGCGTACGGCCATCCGCACGGTCAGCTCGCTCTCCAGCAGCGGGCGGTTGACCTCCCCGGCCACCGCGAGCGCCGGCCCGGACACGGTGCGCCAGATCGCGGCCAGCCCGGCGCCCAGCCCGAGCAGGGCCACGGCGGCCCGGGTCACCGGGGAGCCGGCGGCCGCCAGAGCGCTCACCCCCACCACCACGAAGAGCACCGCCAGCAGCGGTACGAGCACCGGCCAGAAGATGCCCCGGGCCGCCTGCACCACCAGCTTCCGGTCCCGGATGATCAGGTTGCGGGCGACGACCGCGTAGTCCTCCTCGTCGAGCAGGTCCCGCGGGTGCAGCCCGCCGGTGAGCACGCCCCGCCACAGTTCGCCCTGGTTGCGCAGCTCCCGGGCCAGTTCGGGGAGGCTGGCCTCGGCCGGGTCGCCGACGGCCGCCCGGGCGACGGCCGACGCCCACGCCGCCAGCGACCGGCGGACCACCGCGGCCGAGTACGGCGGCAGCACGCTGGCCAGCTCGGCCAGCCAGCGGTTGAGCTGGATCTGCCGGCCGCCGAAGCGACGAACCAGTTGGTCGGCGTCGCCGTGCCGGACGGTGTCGGCGAGCGATCGTCCCAGCCGGTACGCCAACCCGACCCGGTGGTTGGAGGCCATCGTCCAGCGCAGCACCTCCACGTTGAGGTCGTCGAGGGTGAGCAGCAGGGCCTCGCAGTCGTCGGGCGGGACGGAGCGGGACGCGGCGGTCGACGGTGTCGGCCCGTCGCGCCGGGTCAGCCCGGCGATCTGGGTGAGCGCCACCTCGACCCCGTCGAGGTACATCTGCATCCGCCGCCGCCCCGACATCTCGGTCAGGTTGGACAGCTTCGCCGGGGCGCCCGCCGGCCGGCCGTCGGCCGGATCGGCCAGCTCGGCGGTCTGCGCGTGGTGGTACGCGTCGGCCATCCACCAGCCGAGGCGCAGGGCGGTCACGATGCAGGCCCGCTCGTCGCGGATCAGCGGGTACGCGTCGTCCCGCGCCGGGTCGTCGACGAGCGACATCTCTCCGCTGACCTCCCGCCTCATCGTGGGGAGATCAGCGTAGGACACTGTTTAGCGGGTTTTGCCCGTTTCGCGTTACGCCGTCCGGCGAGCAGCTTCACCGCCGTCCGGCGGGCAGCGTCACCGCCGTCCCGCGAGCAGCCCGCGCGGCCGGATCGAGCGGACCGGCTCGGCCGACCCGCCCTCGGCCCGCAGGACGTGGTTGGCGGCGATGATCCCCGTCGCCGCGGAACGCTCCATCAGTGCGCTGGGGAAGTCCGTCCGGATCCCGTCGCCGGCCAGGTAGAGCCCGTCGGCGTCGGTACGCACCCCGGGGCGCCAGGCGTGGCTGCCGGGGGTGAACGCCGGGGCCTGCGCCTCCACCCGGGCGCGCAGCTCACGCACCCGCAGCCCGGCCACCTCCGGCCAGAGCGCGGGCAGCTCGATCCGCATCCGCTCCGCCAGCTCCCCGGCCGGCACGTCCGGCTCGCAGGCGTACGCGTGCAGCTCAATCACCGAACCGCCGGTGCGCTCCGCCCAGCGCCGGGACTCGTTCTCCAGCCGGTGGTAGAGCGTCACCGAGTCCAGGGTCGGCTGCCGGGACACCCCGCTGAACACCGCCCGGCCGGCGTCGACGTCCCCGTCGCACCAGTAGCGCGCCACCGCGTACGGCGGACCGGCCCGGCCGAACGCGGGCATCCGCGCCACCAGCCGGGGTGCGTGGTCGGCCAGGCCGGGCGACGCGGTGACCAGCGCGGCGAGGGCCGGCGGGTCGACGGCGAGCACCACGTGCCCGGCGGCGTACGACGTGCCGTCGGCGGTCGCCACCCGCCAGCCGGCGCCGTCGCGGGTCAGCGCGGTCGCGGCGGCCCCGGTCACCACCCGACCGCCGTGCTTCTCCACGTGCCGGGCCAGCGGCTCCCAGATCGCCGTGGCGTAGTCCTCGTCCGGGCAGTCGAATGCCAACCCCTCCGGGTTGCCGAGCAGGTAGAAGTGGAACTGGGCGATCATCTCCGCCGCCGACATCTCCGTCTCGTGGTTGAAGAACGAGTGGGAGAAGACCTCGAAGAGCATCGCCCGCGCCCGGTCCGGCAGCCGCAGCGAGGTGAGCAGCGCGTCGGCGGTGGCGTCGTCGAACTCGGCGTACGTGCGCTGCGGGTCGTAGGTGAGCAGCGGCAGCGCGGCGTCCCGGTCC
The DNA here is from genome assembly GCF_023656545.1 of Micromonospora phytophila. Lineage (GTDB taxonomy): Bacteria > Actinomycetota > Actinomycetes > Mycobacteriales > Micromonosporaceae > Micromonospora > Micromonospora phytophila. Next base: position 3,624 of record NZ_JAMOKF010000156.1, read on the forward strand.
ATCCGCCGCAGGTCGCCGAGGCGCAGGCTGGGGCTGCGCGCCAGCAGCGCCAGCAGGTTCATCGGCGGCGCGGGCGGCAGCTTCCCGAACTCCTCGGTCGGCCACCGCTGGCTCAGGATCGGATAGCCCGGGATCGGCCTGAGGAAACCGAGCTGCGGATCGACCCGGCGCAGGATGGCCCGCCAGTTGTAGTACTGCCGGAAGAACGCGTGGAACCCGTGCTCGTTCTGCTGGAACCCGTCGGCCAGCTCCTCCGGCCAGGCCCCGAGCCGCCCGCCGAGGGTCGGCGCGGCCTCCAGCACGGTCACCGACACCCCGCGCTCGGCGAGCACCACCGCCGCCGACATGCCGGCGATCCCACCGCCCACCACCACGGCCTCGACCGGGTGCGGCACGCGGGGGGCGCCACCGCCGCCCGGGTCCACCACGTGCTCACGTACGCCGATGAGCCGGCCGACCACTTGCGACAGCGCCATGTGCACCTACCCGCCCGACTGGGAGCCTCCAGTCTGCCCGCTCAACCCTCCGAGGGCAGCAGGCAGCGCCGCTCCCGGTCGGAGGCGGGCCAGACGTACTCCAGGTCGGGCGGGACGTCGCCGCCGAAGAGCGGGCCGTAGTGCCCCGGGTCCTTGCGCAGCAGCGACGAGCGGTGGCTCAGGTGCAGATCGTCGCGGCCCAGCCACGGCGGCAGCTCCCCGGCCTCGGCCAGCTCCGCCTGGGTGCGGACCCGGGTCAGGCCGCAGGCGGCGGCGAGGTCGGTGGTCATCGTCGCCGCGCAGGTGTCGGCCCGCCCCGGTTCACACCAGACCGCGCACACGTCCAGCCCGTACCGGGTGAGCGCCTCCTCGTACCCGGCCCACATCTTCACCGCCGGGTGGTTCCGCCAGCCGTACGTCGGGCGGGTGAGCCCACGCAGCACCTGGATCGTCTCCACCCGCTGCTTGCCCAGCCGCTTCTGGTCCAGCGTGCGGGCGCTCGCGAAAAAGTCCGGGTACGGCAGGAACGTCTGCATGCCGCTGGTCTACCCGCCGAAGGGCCGGAGATGCTCCCCCGTCACAGCGGCGGACAAGCCGGACGACCGGCGTTCATGATCACGGGGGCTGCGCGGGTTGCGACCGGCTGACTACGATGCGGCACATGGCGGAGCCCCTGCTGGATCGTGCGCGGCGGGCCGGCTGGCGACTGCGGGTCAACGGGGACGCCCGGGCGCACTACGTGATCTGCGGCCGGGACGCCCTCGCCTACTGGGTGGTGCGGGCGCTGCTGGCCACCGAACTGTCGGCCGGCCGGCTGCGGATCACCCTGGTCGTGCCGGAACGCCGACGCTCGGACGAGCCGGACGGGCGCGACGTGGAGGGCGTCGAGGTGATCCGGGCCGACCGGCTCGACGAGGTCACCTTCCGCCGGGCCGGGCTGGCCGGCGCCGACGGGCTGGCCCTGCTGCACCAGGACGACGTCGGCAACATGCACGCCGCGCTCTGCGCGCAGGAGGTCGAGCCCCGGCTGCGCCTGGTGGTGCGGATGTTCAACACCAACCTGGCCAACGGGGTGCGGCAGATCTTCCCCGACTCGGCGGTGCTCTCCGACGCGTCGATGGCCGCCCCGGCCTTCGTGGCCGCCGCGCTCGGTGAGGTCGCCCCGACCCACTTCCGGCACGGCGGGCGCACCCTCTACGTGGCCCGCCGCGACGACGTACGCCCCGGCGACGTGGTCTGCGCGGTGGCCGACACCCACGACCCGCAGCAGGTCCGGGTGCTCCCCGCCGACGAGGCCGAGGCCGACGTGGTGCTCGCCGAGGCGACCGGCCGCCCGGCCGGCACCGAGCTGGCCGCGCGTCGACTGGTCCGCGCCCGGCGACGCCGCCGCCCGGTGGCGGTGCTGCTCCGCGCCGTGCGCAGCTTCGCCACCCGCAAGATCGGCATCGCGGTGATCGTGCTGCTGACGGTCATCGCGGTGCTCGGGTGGCTCAACGGCCGGGCCGCCCACGCCGACAACTGGGCGGACGCGCTCTACCTCACCCTGGTGACCACGCTCAGCGGGCAGGATCCGAACCCGGACAAGCCCCTCGTCGAACAGATCATGCAGGTGGTGCTCAACCTCGCCGGGCTGGCGCTGATCCCGCTGATCACCGCCGTGGTGGTCGACGGCATCGTCAACGCCCGGCTGGCGCTGCACTCCGGCCGCATCCAGCCGGAGCGCTCCGGGCACGTCGTGGTGGTCGGTCTGGGCAACGTCGGCACCCGGGTGATGGCTCAGCTCAACGACTTCGGCGTCGAGGTGGTGGCGATCGACAAGCACCCGGAGCCGCGCGGCGCGGCGCTGGCCCGACGGCTCGGCGTACCGCTGATCGTGGGGGATGCCGCGCTGGAGGAGACCCTCCAGGCGGCGTCGGTCGGCGCCTGCCAGGCGCTGGTGGTGGTCTCCACCGACGACGAAACCAACCTCCAGGCGGCCCTGAACGGGCGGGCGCTCAACGACGAGCTCCAGGTGGTGCTGCGCCTCTTCGACGGCCACTTCGCCGAACGCATCCAGCGGGCCTTCGGCATCGGGGTGTCGCGCAGCGTGTCCTACCTGGCCGCGCCCTCGTTCGCCGCCGCGCTGCTGGACCGCGCGGTGATCGCCACCATCCCGGTCGGCCGGCATGCGCTGCTGGTCACCGAGGTCTCCGTGGCCGCCGGATCGTCGCTGGACGGGCGACCGCTCGCCGCGGTCGGGCGGGCCGGGAGCGTACGGCTGCTCGCGCACGCCCGGGCCGGCCAGAGGGTCGACTGGTCGCCCGACCGCCGCCTGGTGATCGTCGCGGGGGACCGGCTGACCGTGGTGGCCCGCCGGGCCGGCCTGAACGCCCTGCTCCGCGAGGCCGCCCCACCCGCACCGCCGGCCCCGGCCGACGCACCGGCACCCAGGCAGGCCGAGGAGTGACCGGTCAGGTCCGCCGGGGGCGCAGCGCGTACCAGGCGGCGCCGAGGGCGAGCACGGCGAAGCCGGCGAGAACGCTGGACAGCGGCAGGTTCACCGCGAGCAGCAGGCAGCCGACCAACCCGAGCACGGCGAGCACCTGCACCGGGAGCTTCCGTTCCCGGTCGCGGCCGAGCGTCAGCGCGGCGGCGTTGGTGATCGCGTAGTAGACCAGCACGGTGCAGCTGGAGAAGCCGATCGCGTCGCGGACGTCGCCGAGCACGACGACCAGCACCACCACCGCGGCCACCGCCAGCTCGGCGCGGTGCGGCACCCGCCGGACCCTATGCACGGCGGCGAGCGCCCCGGGCAGATCCCGGCGGCGGGCCATCGCCAGCGTGGTGCGGCCGACCCCGGCGAGCAGGGAGAGCAGCACCCCAGTCACCGCGATGGTCGCCCCGACCCGGACCACCCAGGCCAGACCGGGCAGCCCGGCGGCGGTCACCACGTCGGCCAGGGGCGCGGCGGAACCGGCCAGCCGGTCGGCCCCGAGCACGCCCACCGCGACCACGGCGAGCACCAGGTAGATCGCCAGCACCACCCCCAGGGCCAGCGGGACCGCCCGGGGGATGGTCCGCTCCGGTTCGCGGACCTCCTCGCCGAGGGTGGCGATCCGGGCGTACCCGGCGAAGGCGAAGAAGAGCAGCCCAGCGGCGGTGAGCACGCCCCGACCGGTGCCGCCGAGATCGGTGAGCCGGCCGAGTGAGACGTCGCCGCCCGCCACGCCGGCCACCGCGACCAGGGCGAGCACCGCCAGCACCACGGCGACCAGGACCTTCGTCGCGGTCGCGGTCTTCGCGATGCCGCGCAGGTTCACCGCGGTCACCGCGAGGACCGCGTCGACCGCGACGAGCCGGGCCTGCCCCGGCCAGAGGTACGCGCCGATGGTCAGCGCCATCGCCGCGCAGCTCGCCGTCTTGCCGACCACGAAGCCCCAGCCGGCCAGGAAACCGGCGAACGGGCCGAGCCGCTCCCGGCCGTAGACGTACGTGCCACCGGACTCGGGGTAGCGGGCGGCGAGCCGCGCCGAGCTGGTCGCGTTGCAGAACGCGATGAAGCCGGCCAGCGCCAGCGCCGCCAGCAGCCCCGCCCCGCCGGCCGCCGCGGCGGCCGGCGCGAACACCACGAAGACGCCCGCGCCGAGCATCGACCCCAAACCGACGAGCACCGCATCGGATACGCCCAGCCGGCGTGCCAGTTGATCCACGAGCGCAGACCCTAAGGGGAGGAGATGAACGGGCGGTCACGCTCCCGCAGCCTGCCCGGCAGCGGCACGTCGTCCCAGGGCACCCGGTGCAGCAGCCGATCCAGCAGCAGCCCGAGCAGCAGCCCGGCGACGGAGTCGGTCAGCCAGTGCCAGCCCAGGTAGGTGGTGGTGGACAGGACCACCAGCGGCGGCACCACCCGCACGACGGTGACGAGCCGGGCCGGCATCCGCCGGCCGTGGCTGCTTAGCAGCGGAGCGAGCAGCAGGGCGATGACGCCGTACCAGACGATCGCGTTCGCCACGTGTCCCGACGGGTACGAGACGCCGTACGGCCCGTCGGTGTGGAAGATCTGCACGGCGTCGGCGGGCGCGAGGTACGGCTCCTTGATGCTGGCGCTCGGCGCGGCCCGGTCGGTGGTGAGCTTCAGCGGGCCGATGGTCAGGTAGGTGAGCACGAACGCCACCACCGGTGGCAGCACCGGACGCACCGACCGGACGCGCACCGCCAGCAGGACCCCGAGGCCCACCGCGAGCAGGGTGAGCGGGGTGCCCTGACCGAGGTAGTTGAAGATCCGCGCGGTCCAGTAGGCGGCGGTCGGACGGTGGGCGTCGGCCCAGTCGGCCACCGCCCGGTCGAGGCCGAGCAACTGGTCGGCGGCGAGCGCCACGGTCAACCCGACGAGCGCGGCGAGCAGCAGCAGGTCGAACCACCAGCCGGCCGGGCGGACCGGCCGGAGCCGTACCGTCCGCCGTACCGTCGTGGTTTCCCGCACGCGACCACGCTACCGGCCACGGTCGACGACCGGCCGGGACGGGCCGGGGCGCCTGTGGGCCCAACCACGAAAAGCGGCGCTCCCGGGGGGCAACCGTCAAACTTGTCCCCGTGCGGATCACTTCGGCCCTCGTGGACCCGGCGCTGCTCGACCTCCCCTGGTCGACGCCGCTGGAGCAGTGGCCTGCGCAACACCTGGTGGCCCTGCCGCAGGGCATCTCCCGGCACATCGTGCGCTTCGTCCGGCTGGGCGACTACGTCTACGCGGTGAAGGAGACCGGCGAGCGGGTCGCCGAGCGGGAGTACGACCTGCTGCGTGCCCTGGAGCGGATCGACTTCCCCTCGGTGGAGGCGGTGGCGATCGTCGCCGACCGGCAGACCGACGACGGGGAGCCCCTCGACCCGGTGCTGATCACCCGGCACCTGCAGTTCTCCCTGCCCTACCGGGCGCTCTTCTCGCACACCCTGCGCCCGGAGACGATGGGCCGGCTGCTCGACGCGCTCGCCGCGCTGATCGTGCGCATGCACCTGACCGGCTTCTTCTGGGGCGACTGCTCGCTGTCGAACACGCTCTTCCGCCGGGACGCGGGCGCGTTCGCCGCCTACCTGGTGGACGCGGAGACCGGCGCGCTGCACCCCTCGCTCTCCAACGGCCAGCGCGGCGAGGACCTGGAGATCGCCCGGGTCAACATCTTCGGCGAGGCGCTCGACCTCCAGGCCGCCGGGCTGCTGCACGAGTCGATCGACCCGGAGGTGGTCTGCGAGGAGGTCGTGCAGCGCTACGAGCGGCTCTGGCACGAGATCACCTACGAGCAGCAGGTCGAGCGGGAGGCCCGGCACGACATCGAGGGCCGGATCCGCCGCCTCAACGAACTGGGTTTCGACGTGGCCGAGGTGGCCCTGTCGACCATCGACAACGGGCGGTACCTGGTCCGGCCGAAGGTGGTCGACGCCGGCTACCACACTCGCCGGCTGCTCCGCCTGACCGGCCTGGACGCCGAGGAGAACCAGGCCCGGCGGCTGCTCAACGACCTGGACGCGTACCGGGCGGAGAGCGACCTGACCGACGAGCAGCAGGCGGCGCACCGCTGGTTGACCGAGGTCTTCGAGCCGGTGGTCCGGGCGGTACCCGCGCACCTGCGTCGCAAGCTGGAGCCGCAGGAACTCTTTGCGCAGATCATCGAGCACAAGTGGCTGCTCTCCGAGCAGGCCGGCCGGGACGTCGGGATGGCCCCCGCCGTGCAGTCGTACCTCTCGGACGTGCTGGTGCACCGCCCGGACGAGCAGGCCGTGCTCGGCGTCGAGGTCCCCACCGCCGGCTGAGGGTCCGGCCGGCTTACCCTCCGCCGCCCGCTCGCGGCGGGCCGGTTGGCGCCGGGGCGCCCGCGGCCGGTGTCGATGGTGCTGGCGGTTGGGTTGCTGGCGGCTGGCGGCTGGCGGCTGGTGCTGGTGGTGCTGGCGGTTGGGTTGCTAGCGGCTGGTGTCGGTGATGCTGGCGGTTGGGTTGCTGGCGGCCCGGCGCCGACGTGGTTCCTGTCGGGCCCTTTGGAGCTGATGTCGCAGACGATTCACGCCGGGTGCCCCCTCCCGCGCGACGGATTCGAGCAGGCGTCACTAGCCGCCGGGGACGACCTGTTCCATCAGCGCCCGTCCGGTGGGTGGGCACGGGGCGAGGTGCTGGCGAAAGTCCGCCCGCCTGCGGTGCGGGCAGGCGTCACCCGACGCCCGCTGGCGGACGCCACCTCCCGGGCGCTCGGGCGCACCCCGTGATGTCGTAGACGATTCAGCTCCAAAGGGCTCGCGAAAGCGCCCTGCCCCGGGAGCGCGCCCGCACCCCGGAAGGCGCCCCTGCGCCGGAGCGCGCCCCTGCCCGAGCGAGCGACCATGCCGGGGAGCGTGCTCGTGCCGGGGAGCGTGCTCGTGCCGGGGAGCGTGCCCGTGCCGGGGAGGGGCCCGTGCCGGGGAGGGTGCTCGTGCCGGGGAGGGTGCCCGTGCGGGGGAGGGTGCCCGTGCCGATCAGCGGTGGCGGCCGGTCCGGTCGGTGCGGCCCGTCACTCGACCCAGGAGCCGCCGCGCATCACCCGGACCACGTTGAGCTCGTCGTCGAGCACCACCAGGTCGGCGCGGAGGCCGACCTGGAGCGCGCCGAGCTGGTCGCCGAGGCCGATGGCCCGGGCCGGCGTGGTGGCCACCATCCGGACGGCGTCGGCGATCGGGATGCCGGCGTTCACCGCGTGCCGCAGCGCCGCGTCCATGGTCAGGGTGCTGCCGGCGATCGCGCCGTCCCGGGCCAGCCGGGCCACCCCGTCGGCGACGACCACGGCCTGGCCGCCCAGCTCGTACTCGCCGTCGGGCATGCCGGCGGCGGCCATCGCATCGGTGATCAGGGCGGCCCGCTCGGGGCCGGCCGTCGAGGTGGCGAACGCCAGCATGCCGTCGTGCAGGTGCACCCCGTCGGCGACCAGCTCGCAGACCACGTTCGGGGCGGCCAGGAGGGCCACGACCGGGCCGGGCTCCCGGTGGTGCACCGGACGCATCCCGTTGAACAGGTGGGTGCCGACGCTCGCGCCCGCCGCGACGGCGGCGCGGGTCTCGTCGTACGTGGCGTCGGTGTGCCCGACGGCGGCGACGACCCGGTGCGCGGTGAGCAGCTTGATCGCCGCCAGCGCGCCGTCGCGCTCCGGGGCGAGGGTGACCATCCGAATCGCGCCGTCGCCCAGCTCGATCAGCTCGGCCAGTTCGTCGGTGGACGGGTCACGGAGGAACTCCGGGTTCTGGGCGCCGCAGCGTGCGGAGGAGAGGTACGGCCCCTCGAAGTGGATGCCCCCGAGCACCCCCTCGGAGACCAGTGGCGTGAACGCGGCGGTGGCCGAGCGCATCAGGTCGAACGGCGAGCTGACCAGGCTGGCCAGCAGGGTGGTGGTGCCGTGCCGCAGGTGGAAGTCGGCGGCCTGCCGGGCCTGCCCGGCGTCCCCGGTGGTGAAGGTGTGCCCGCCGCCGCCGTGAGTGTGCATGTCGACGAAACCGGGGACGATCCAGTGCCCGTCGCGCACCGACGGGTACTCGGCCACCGCCCTGATCCGGTCGCCCTCCAGCTCCACGCAACCCTGCCGGACCACGCCCGTCGGGGTCACCACCTTGCCGTTCACCCGCACGGTCATCTCGTCTCCCGGTTGTCGAAGCTGGGCACGGTGTCGAGGGCGAGCAGTGCGGCACCGAGGCAGCCGGCCTCGTCGCCGAGGGCCGCCGCGACCAGGCGCGGCTCCCGGTGGAACGTCATCCGCTCCCGCAGCGCCGCGCGCAGCGGGTCGAGCAGGTGCGCGCCGGCCTGCGCCAGCCCGCCGCCGAGCACGATCGTCTCCACGTCGAAGAGCGCCTGGCCGGTGGCGAGGCCGTCGGCGAGCGCCTCGACGGCCTCCCGCCAGACCTGCCCGGCCAACGGCTCACCGGCGGCGGCCCGGGCGGCCACCTCGGCCGCAGTCACCGGGCCGCCGCTCCGCCCGGCGGTCACCGGGCCCCCGGTCCGCCCGGCGTTCGAAGGCGCAGCGGCCAT
>NZ_JAMOKF010000157.1 GCF_023656545.1 Micromonospora phytophila
GAACGCGGCCGGCGACAGCGCCGCCAAGTCCCGCCGCCGGTCGGCCTCTGGGTCGGACGGCCGCCAGCCCGCCCAGCCGGAGGCGACCATTTCGTACGCCCGGCCGCCCGACGACCGGCCGCGCACGACGGGGAACCCGCCGACGTTGACGCACAGCGCCGCGACGAGCTGCCGTGCCCCGCCAATCCACCGCCAGTCCCCGGGCAGGGGCGATCGGCGCAGCAGCTGCACCTGCTCCTCGGTGGCCTCCGGCACCAGCGACCCGGCGACCCACGTGCCGTGGGCGTCCCGGCCGGCCCGCACCACCGCCACCTGCGTGCCCGTGTCGTCGTAATGCGCTACGGCGGCCGCCGCGCTCGCCTGAAGGTCGGCGTGCCCGGTGCCGGCCGTGAGGTGCCCGACCGCGACCAGTTCCCCCTCGGCCGTCTGGATCTCCGGCCGGTGGAACCAGTCGAAGCCGCCCTCGTCCGGCGGCAGCACGCACTGCCCGCCGGTCAGGAACGACAGGTGGCAGTCCCGGTCGGCGAGGTGCCCAAACACCCGTCCGTCTGCGTTGTGGGATCGGCGGACGTGTTGAAGCCGTGTCGGGTCCGGGAGTCAGATCGCTTGGGCGAGTTCGGCGAACGCAGCGTCGACCCGCGTAGCGGGCGGGGCGTCGACGGCGAGTTCGTAGTGTCCGCGGCGGAGGTTCTGCATGAACGCGTGGCCGGCGATGACCACCTGCGCTGTCTTGTCCGTTCGTAGGGGTCTGTTGCGTTGCCCGTGTCGAGGGATCGAGGCAGGCTCGACGGGTGCAGCCGTCGAGTACTCGTCGTCCCTGGTCGCCGCCGAGGTCGGCGTTCACCGGGTTCCGGTTCCCCGCAGAGGTGATCGTCGTCAACGGTCCGCTGGTACCTGCGGTACAACCTCTCCTACCGGGACGTGGAGGAGCTCCTGGCTGAGCGCGGTGTCGAGGTTGACCACGTCAGCGTCTTCCGCTGGGTGCAACGGTTCACCCCGCTGCTGGCCGACGCCGCCCGGTTCGCTCGCCACTCCCCGGGTGATCGGTGGTTCGTCGACGAGACGTATGTGAAGGTCAACCGGGTGTGGCGTATGTCTACCGAACGATCGACCAGCACGGGCAGGTCATCGACGTGCTCGTCTCGGCCCGCCGTGATGCCGCCGCGGCCCGGCGGTTCTTCCAGCGGGCGCTGCAGATGCTGAAGGTGACGCCCATCGAGGTGGTCACAGACGCCGCGCCGGTCTACCCCGCCGTGCTCGACGACCTGATCCCCTCGGCGTGGCACCACGTCGAGCAGCATGCCAACAATCCGATCGAGGCCGACCACAGTCAGCTCAAGCACCGGTTACGACCGATGCGCGGGCTCCGGACCGACCAGACCGCACAAGTGATCATCGCCGGACACGCATTCATCCAGAACCTCCGCCGCGGACACTACGAACTCGGGCTCGACAGTCAGCCCAAGCTCCGAGTCGCTTCGGCGTTCAGTGAACTCGCTCGGGTCATCTGACGCGGACCCGACCCGGGCGTAACGCGCCTTCCCATCAGATAATGCAACGGCGCCCGTTCAGGTTCCCGACGGACTAACGACCGCTGTCGAACAGCAACGTCTGGACTTCCTCGCCCAGCCGCCCGGCAACAGCGACTACTGCGACCCCGACGACGTCCCCACGGCGACCCTGGCGATCCTGCTCAACGCCGCGCTGTTGAGCAGGGACAAGGCACCTCTCCGAGCGGTCTACGGCGAACAGCACGACCATCTGGCCCACGGCCAATGGCTGAACGAGTTGCGTGCCGCGGGTGAGCTCGGCCCGCTCGGACGGCTGGTCGGCGCACTCGACTCACTTCTCGGTATGGCAGTCTCCGGCGTCTTCGATGGGTTCGCCGCCGCAGCACGTCGGGTGCCCTGGCCGTGGCTCGTCGTCGGCGCACTGGCCACGGTCGGCACAGTCCGTTACCTCGTCGAACCCGAGACCCGGCAGGAGGTGCAGACGGTGTTGGGCGCGGGCATCTCGACCGTCGCTGCGAGTGTGGCGGAGATTGTGATGCATCGCGAGGCCGCGAAACGCCAGTTCGAGAAGCTACTGCCGGTTCAGCCCGGCTGGCAGAAGATCACCGCGCACGCCACCCTGCGGCTGCGTTGACCAGGGCATGCCTTCACCACCTGGCGCGCAGTTGTCGGCGTACGGGTGAACGGGACCAGGTAGGTACAGATGAACGGGGCCAGCCTCCTACCCGCGGCCCAGGCCCTGCCCGGCGCACGTGGTTGCCGTGAAGGCAAGCCGGATAGCCCCTACTACCGCGCCGCTTCCGCTCCTCGCCGCTGCGCGGCTGCGGTGCGGGTCGGCTTGGTCTCGACCTACTACCGCAGTGTTCGTCGAGGGCTGCGTCGATCTCCGGCCGGTCGGATGAGCGCGAGCATGGTCTCCCTCGCCGGGCCCGATGGCAGGCAGCATCAGCTGATCAATGTCGAAGTCTTCCTGATCATGAGGTGCATGGACAGGTACGTCGGACTGGCCACGTTCGGTCGTGCGCGCCTGGTCCCGTTCACCCGTACGCCGACAGCAGTCCTAAAGCGACCACAGCGCGAGAGAACTCACCGCCCCTCCGCCGGACGGGCGACGTCCCTGCCGGCGAGGCGAGGGTGAGGTCCACGCTGCGTAGGATTGCCGCCTTCGGTGAGCCGTGCCGGGGGCGTTTCCAAGTCGGAGGCAAGGTTACGCCGCTGGCGGCCAACCGCCGCGTTGATGGCTAGTCCATCGGTCGTCCGCGGCTAGAAACAGGTGCGTCGAGGCATCGACTGCACCGATGGCCGCAGCCGCTGCGAGCACATTCCGGCTAATCCCATGCAGAGGCGCTGTTGGACGCCGCGCGCGAGAAGCCGCCCCGGCGAGCTGTCCAGGCGTCCGCACTGGTCGCGGGCGCGCGATGGAGCCGGCGCCCGGTCGCGCGGGCACGACGCCGGCGGCGGTGCGAACGCCATCCCAATTAGTGATCACGGCGACGACCCAGGACGACTGGCAGGGGAAGTGCGATCATTATGACGCGACACCGCTGCACGGGGCACATCGATGTAAATGTCCCCTTCGAGGTGCGTTGGCCGCACAGGGAGGAGGCAAGAGTGCCTGCGGACGCGCAGGGCGGGAACGCGAATGTCGTTCACGTCGCTAGCCGGCTCTTGGCGATGCTCGAAGAGGTCGAGGCCGCCACCGGGCAAGAGGATGACACGGTTCGCGATGCCTCGCTGAAGGTGCGGATCGCGCGGGCACGGGAGATCATCGAAGGCCTCCTGGCCGAGCTGGTCCGGGTGCGCGGCGATGCTGCGCGGGTGGTGTGCATCGGTCGTACGAAGGCGGGGAAGTCGACGCTTCGCTTCGTCCTGACAGGCGAGGGCGCCGACGGCATCGGAAAGGGCGGGCAACGCACGACGAGTATCCCGATCACGTACCGGTGGCGGGACATTGACGTTGTCGATACGCCCGGCGTCGGCGCCTACCAGGGAGCCGTCGACGATGCGTCCGCCTTGACGGCCGCGAAAGATGCTGACCTCGTTGTGTGGGTGGCGGGGTCCGACAGCCAGCAGCCGGCGACAGTGGCCCCCGTGCTGCAAGCCATCGCTCCCGGCATCCCAGTCTTCGTCCTTGTCAATCACAAGCAGACGTTCACAGCCGAGGAGCTCGTCGGCGATCTATCGCCCGCAGTCATCTTCTCCGACATCAGTGGTCAAGAAGCACGGATTCGCCATGTGCTGGCGCAAGTTGATGTCAGCGACCCGACGATCGCGCACGTCAACTTGTGGCTTGCGCAGTGCGGTCTCGAGGGCGAGGACCAGCGCCTCTTGAGCCAGTCTGGTGTGCCGGCCGCAGAGGCGGCGCTGGCGGTTGCCGCGGCGGAAGCACACGCACGTCGCCCCGCAACCGCCGCTGCGGTGCTCCGCGCACGCGCGGCTGATGCAGCGGAGGCAACTCATGTCGTCGCAGCGACGCTTCGGGCCCACAAGAGGGAACTCGTCGCCGCCAGAAAAGGCCTGCGCGATGACACCGAGGCAGCTGCGGACGAATACGGGGATGAGGTCAGGCGCGCAGCTGCGAACGCGTTCGCATCGGCCACCACGCAGGTCGTGGCAGCTGCGCGCTACGCGGCGGAGGAGCCGCACAGGGGGAAGGCGCAGGAGCACATGCGGTCCGAGGCGGTCGCAGCGAGCAAGCAGGCACACGTGAGTCTCGCGCAGGCCGCAGAGGGTGCCGCCGAGAAGTGCCGGCAGCAGCTCGTCGACGGCCACGGTCTCGACCTGCCGACCCTGCAGATGCGGGTCGAGGCGCCGCAACTGCCAGAAGCGCCACTCGATGGCGACCCACTCAATGCGCGCGCTGCCAACTGGGTAGCTCGCGGGGTGAAGGGAGCCGCTGCAGTGGCCGCCGTCGCGCTTACCGACCGACGGGTCGCCTCATTGGTGATTGGCCTTGTCGACGAACGAACCGTCGACAACATCCGGAAAGACCTTGCGCCGACGGTCAAGGGTGAGCTGGCCAAACGGGAAGCCTCAGTGGACGCGGCCAAGGCCGCTTACATGTCCGCGCTGGCGCAGGCCCGTACCTGCGCCGAAGACGCCTTGCGCGCAAGCTGGGAGCCAATCCGCCGAAGCCTTGATGCAGTCCTCAACGAGAGGGCTCTGCGCATTGAGACGTACGCGATGTGGTCCGCTCAGCTCACGCGCCTGGTCAGGGAACTTGCAAGTGAAGCTGAATCAGGGATGGACTGAGACATGACTGATCGCCAAATCAGCCAGGCAGGCACCGACCTGCTCGCGCTTGCCCGCATCGTCAGCGCGACACACGACGCCCGCGACCGACTTGTCACAGTCCTCACCAACGCGGCGCACGACGAGCTCCGCGCGCTCGCCACTGATGTGCCGACCGCCGATGCGGCGGACGCGGTCACGGTCGTGTTCGTCGGTCAGTACTCAGCGGGCAAGTCGTCGCTCATCAAGTGCCTCACCGGTCTCGACATTGAGATCGGCGCGGACATCGCGACGATGCGAGCGACGACATACCCGTGGCAAGGCCATCTCATCGTCGACACACCGGGAGTAAGGACTGGGGAACACGAAGCGCATGACCGGATCACTGAGGAGGCGCTGCGCGGCGCCGACGCAGTGGTTTTCGTCGCCACAGCAGAAGGATTCGATGACGTCGCCGCGGACTACTTCACACTCCTGCGGCAGCGGCTACGGACTCTCAGTCAACTGCTCCTGGTCGTCAATAAGAGCGCCGCAGAAGGGTCAGACCCGGCACAGGTTGAGGGTCACCTACGAGAAGTACTGGGCGAGCTCTTCGACCTGATACCGGTGGTGCGGACGGACGCACGTAGTTGGCTGCAGGCAGAGGACTTCCCGCAGCCAGAGCAGCGGCGGCGGATGTCAGGCATACGCAAACTGGCCGACTTTCTTGACGAGACAGTTCGCGCGCGCGGAGCACACCTACGGCTTGCAACACCACTGCGAGAGCTCGCCGCCTACGGCCGTGACGCGATCGACACGATGTCCGTCACAGCCGGCGGCGACCCGCTCCTCAGCCGACTCGACGAGGTCGCTGGCGCCATTGCTGAACAGCGGCAACAGATGAACGAGTCTGTCAGCCGCGCCGCGGAGGAGGCGAAGGCGTTCGTGGCTTCGAAGCTCGTGGAACTGGGCCCTGACATCGACGAGGACCAGTTGAGCGCGGTCGCCGACGAGGCGCAGAAGCAGTTCGACAGTGTCCTGGACGCCGACGCGGAGCGGACGAGCGAGAATGTGGGTAGCGCTCTGGAACGGTATTCGCCGAAGCCCAGAAGCGAAGAGCTCGCTGTCCCCGAGCAACCTTCCGCTGTTCCCGCATGGCCGGTAATCCGACAACAGATCCTGCGCGGTCTGCAGTCGATTGCCCGTGACTTCGGCGGTGCCGGCGCCCGGCCTGGCGGCGTCGGCAACACAGCCGTCAAGCAGATCTGGCACGGCGTCGGTCGCAAGTTCCCCCCGTGGGGAGCGGTCAAAGCAGCCGAGGGCACCGCGAAGATAGCTCGTGTGCTCGGACCCGCCCTCGTAATCGGCGAAGCAGCCTTCGGGTTCTGGCAGGAGTACCGCGGCGCACAGCGAGCTCGGCAGCAAGCCGACCGCAGTCGCGGCTGGCGTCCGAAGGCGCTGCAGATCGCTGAGGAGATGGTCGGTCCGTGGGCGGCATCAGCGCGCGCCGCTGTCATGGAGCGCTGCGACCAGCTGGACGCCGTCATCGCGCGGCAGCGATTGAGTGTGTTGGCGAAGCAAGCAGCTGGCGACCGTGACGTCGCTGCCCTGATCGCTGTGAACCACTTGCTGCTGGAATTGCTGATGCAGTTGGAGCAATGATCTCGGCGGCTTGGCCGGGCCGTGCCTGATCAGCATCGCCGGGTCCCAAGGTCTACCTACATTCCAGTCGGGGTACGGCTCAAACTGTCGGTCCGCAGACGTAGCCTCTCCCTGGCCTCGATTCTGCGGACAGCCTCGTCCCCGGCCGCCTTATCGCGATGCAGATCGAGGGCGGCCCATCTCGGTTCGCGGAACCGCATGCAGACGGCTGGACCTTCCGGGACAGCAGCGACCACCTTGCCTACTGGCTCGGGCACTCGCTGCCCGTAATCGTCGTCATAGTGGATGCAGACGGAAACGCGTTCTGCATCCACAGCTGACACCAACGGAGGGTCGTGGGTGCCGCACTCCACCAGCCGACACCATACGGATCCGCGGATAGCCGACGTTCTGTTCGCCCCGGACCCGCGTCACCCGAGTACCACCCGGACACGCCGCCCGGACAACCGCCACGGTCTGCGCCGGAATCTCCACCGACGCCCTCGGCCTCATCGACATCGCGACACGCTACTCCATATAGGACATAAGGCGGGCAGGATGCCGTCTCCCGAGCTGATCACAGTGAGTTTATATAACCAACAGAGCCCTTGCCTGAGCCCTGCCCCGTCCAACGCGACGGGGATCAGGCAAACCATGAAGAACCATCACGCTTCGTGTGGAAATAGCGTGCCCGAGATCAACACAAACCAAAACCCAACCGGGGACGACGCTGTCGGCGTCGATCCCGTTGCTATAGGGGCCGATTGTTGACAACGGCAGTGTTCCACACTCGACACCTACACGGTGAGGCAGTTCGTGGAGCGCCGCCTTCTCAGCCTATATGGACTTCGCGCGGTGCTCGGTGCGCTGCTGGCCGGATGGACACACGAACTGCCGACCAGCGTGCGATTCGTGAATGTCGTAGCACAGCCGTACCTTCTCGCCGAGCTGAACCGGCACGCCGGGCACGCCGACATCGTGCGCGAACTGGTCGACGGCCAGGTCGGCTGGCGGCGGCCCGGCGACAACGTTGTCGAGGGCGACGAGGCGTGGTGGGCCGCCTACCGCGAGAGGCCGGATTCCACCGCGCGCGAGTTCGCCTGAGGACGCGATCTTCGCGTAACCCGCGGATGCCGTCCAATTCGTCCGAGAAACCGTGTGCATTCTGCCAGCGGCCGTCGCAGCCGAAGCCTGGGTCACATGCACGGATTTGCCGCGATCCGAGCGCTACGCAGCGTCATAGCGAGACTGCACGGTCGGAGCCCGGACGTGCCGATGAGCGCGCACGTGATCTTGCCGAGCGGAAAATGTCAAGGAGAAGGGGCAAATGGGAGTGATATAGCATACGGTCCATGACTATGCAGCGACCTGGCACGTCGGCCCGCCAATGGCAGATTGCAAATGCCGAATCGTATCTTTCCTGGCGCCGCAGCGCAGGGCTCGATGCTTCGAATATGAAGTCGGTATGCGACAGTGTCGATGCCACCTTTGGTATGCTATTTGGTCGTGCCGATTGCCCCCTGCTTGCCGCCAGACTACCTGATGCACTCAGGCGCTGCGACGATCTCGATTTTTCGGATCTCGAGGCAGGACTCGCTTATCTTATCCTCCATTTTGCGGACCGCTATGGGCGCGCGGATCAGGTACTGCAACGACTGTTGAGACTCGGGTTTGCGCCTATCCGAAGGCAACGCGTTGCAGTTCTCGACGTCGGCGCTGGCCCAGCCCCGAGTTCTTTCGCTGCCCACGACTTCTACAATGACCTGGCAGATTGGAACGAGAACGGGGACAGTGAGTATGTGGTCGGTAGGGCCGTCGTCCACCCCTTGGATCGTGGCATTGCCTGGGACACCATTATTCACAACTTCTCGGAACAGCTAATGGTTCGCCGCACGCCGCCGGCCGAGCGACGTCCCCTCCCATTTAGCCGTACCTACGACAATTTCGCAGGGTTTTCGGTTCACGAGCAGCATCATGGATACCGAAAGGCGATCAAGGACAGGATCGTCCGTGAATACGATCAAGCCGATGAGTACATTGATCCGCGGGAGGCATGGCAGGAGGCGTACGCGTATCCGGCGCAGATACCAAGCGCCTATGACTTGGTCTTCATTTCGAATTTTCTGACCAGCGTCAATATAGCAGAGACGTTTCAGCGGGAACTCGTGGGTCTGGCGCACTCCTTGACGCTAGGAGGCGTTCTGCTATTTCTTACTGCCACAGGAGGTCGGTACGCTGCGATCCATGCTCAGATTGAGGAGATCGCGCAACTAGCGCGATTGTCTCGTATCGAAGGCTTCGATGAACCAATAGAGGCAAATCAGGACGAACGGATGCGAGAACAAGTGGCCGCGCAAGTACGAGCGTCGGTAGCCCGCGTGCGAGTCCTTTGCGATCTGAATCAGAGTGATTGGCGGGCGATTTCAGATGGTCTCTCAAATGATCTAACTGATCCGGCGGTCCCCTTTACCCTGCCGAAGTTCCGCGTCTTCGCGTATCGGCGGACAAGCGGCGCAGCTACGGCGTAGGGTCGAAGTCAAAGCCTTGGTCGCTACGCTGAACAGCATCATGTGGTGCCATGGCGTCCGTTGCGGATGATGGTGTTTTCAGCTCGACTCAGTCGCCGCTCAATCCTCGATCTGCCGACTCAACGATGTGTCCGGGCGCGAGCAACGCTGCTTGACCCTTAGCAGAACCCCATGACGGCATGTGGGCCGTCCGAGGTCAGGTTTACTCTTCTGCCGCGACACGCGCCGATCGTCAAGTGACGCAGTTACCAAACGTAACCAGATAACGTCACGGCACTGTGAGCTTCGCGACCTAGGGCGACCAACGCCGATCTTATCGACATGTGGGTCTTTGTATGTCACGACATACATACCTCTGTAGGTGAAGCTGTACGCCGACACCCAACCCCCCGGGCGGCCACCGGCCGTCCGCAGGTAGCTGGCTCCACCGGCCGTCGGCGCTACATCACCGGCAAGGGCCCCACCGAGAACAAGTTCTCGTTGGGGCTTGCTATGCGCCATGTCTGCACATAGCCAGGAATGGATGGTCCGCAGAACTCATGCCTGCGGGCTATCTCGCATCGAATGAGTCAAGCCCACGAGAGAAAGGCAACCGATGAGGATTCCGCGCCAGACCAGTCGAACGAAGGCCACCACTCCTCGGAGCGCCTATGGCATCTCACAAATCAGATTTCCCGATTTCCCACGACCCGGAATATAATCAACCCAACGAACAGAACATACACAAACGCGACCCGCAACAACTAGCGGTAATCGCGCCAGCGGACCCACCCGATCTCAATCAGGCCGCCGCGCGCGCCCTCCTACGGATACTGCTCGCCGCGCATCAACGACTTCGCCACCCCAAGAGCGAGGAAGCATGACAATGGAATGGACAATGAGTAACGTCGGCGCCACGCAGCGGTCAGTCACCCCTCAGCCGCTGCGTTTCGCCTTCTACGGGCGAGTCTCGACCGAGGACCAGCAGGACCCGGAAGCCTCCCGCGCCTGGCAACTCTCCCGGTCACGAGCACTGATCGAGCCCGCAGGCGGGCAGGTGGTCGTCGAGTTCTTTGACGTCGGCCTGTCCCGCTCGCTGCCGTGGAAGCGTCGCCCTGAGGCGGCTCGGCTGCTCGCCGCGCTCCGCGATCCGGGCCGGGGCTTCGACGGCGTGGTCATCGGTGAACCGCAGCGCGTTTTTTACGGCAACCAGTTCGGCCTGACGTTCCCTCTGTTCGAGCACTACGGCGGCGCGCTGTGGGTGCCCGAGGTCGGTGGGGCCGTCGACCCGGGCAGCGATGCTCACGACCTCGTCATGGCCCTCTACGGCGGCATGAGCAAGGGTGAGCGCAACCGAATCAAGGTGCGAGTGCGCAGCGCAATGGCAGCCCAAGCCGCCACCGAGGGACGGTTCCTCGGCGGACGGCCGCCCTACGGCTATCGGCTCGTCGACGCCGGTCCCCACCCGAATCCGGGCAAGGCAGCCGACGGTCGACGGCTGCACCGCCTGGAACCTGACCCGCTCACCGCACCCGTCGTACGGCGCATATACGCCGAGTACCTCGCCGGACAGGGCATCTTCGCCATCGCCGAAGGACTCACCCCCGCGACGGCATCCTCTCCCCCTCGGCCTACGACCGGCGACGCAACCCGCACCGCACCACCACGGCATGGAGCAAGAGCGCCATCCGCGTCATCCTGACCAACCCCCGCTACACCGGCCGCCAGGTGTGGAACAAACAACGCAAGACCGAAATCCTGATCGACGTCGACGACGTCGCCCTCGGACACGAAACCAAACTGCGCTGGAACCCCACCCAGGAGTGGATCTACTCCGGAGCCCTAGTCCACGAACCGCTCATCGATGACGAGACCTTCACCCGCGTCCAGACGCTGATCGCCAGTGCGGGCAGGCGCCCCGACGGGGTCACCAAGCCCCGGGCCAGCAAACGCAGCTACGTGCTGTCCGGCCTGCTGCACTGCGGCATCTGCCAGCGGCGCATGATCGGCAGCTTCAACAACGACCGCAACCACTACCGCTGCACCTACGCCGCCGAGTACGCCGACACCAACCGCATCGCCCACCCCCGCAGCGTCTACGTCCGCGAGGACCACATCCTCGAACAACTCGACCCGTGGCTCGCCCAAGCCTTCTCCCCAGGCCGACTCACCGAAACCGTCCAGGCCATGGCCGAAGCCCAACACAACGAAGCCGACCAACAGGCGATCAAGGCAGCCCGGGAAACCCTCGCCACCTGCGCAACCCGGCTGGACCGCTACCGCGCCGCTCTCGACAGCGGCACCGACCCCACCATCGTCAGCCGATGGATCGCCGACGTCCAAGCCGAACAGGTCACCGCCGAAGCTAACCTGCGTCGGCTCACCGGACGTCGGACAATGAGCCCGGACGAAATCCGCCACATCGTGGAGACCTTGGGAAACATCATCGCCGTGCTCCGCGACGCCGACCCTGCCGACAAGGCACTGATCTACCGCTCTACCGCGAACTGGGACTAACCCTGACCTACCGGCCGACGGCCCGCACGGTATCCGCTCAGGCAAACCCAAGTGGATCATGTACTAAATTGTGTCCGAGGGGGGACTTGAACCCCCACGCCCTATACGGGCACTAGCACCTCAAGCTAGCGCGTCTGCCATTCCGCCACCCGGACCTACTCGTCCAGCCTACCGCGCCGGCCAGGATGATCTTGTCATCCGTTGGCCGCCCGGCGGGCCGCACGGGGAGTTACTGTACACCGCTCGGGTGGATCATGCACATCGGCTTCCGACCGCTCGGTTCGAGGCGCCCCACAGCAGGTGGGGAGGGTCGCGCGGCGCCGACGAGGGATCCCACGCCGCCGGTTCCGGGTAGCGTCCGGCGGCCGTCAACCGGCAGCATGGCCACGTGCCCCATGCCTCTCCCCTGGCCGCCGTCCAGCAGCGGGCCCTCGCCCTGCGCGCTGCGGGCGAGCTGACCGCCGCACGCCGGCTGCTCGCCGACGCCGTCGGCTCCGCCCGGCCGCCGTACGGTCACGATCACCCCGATGTGCTGAGCACCGCGCATCTGCTGGCTCGGCTGCACCGCGAGGCGGACGACCCGGGCGCCGCGCGCCGGGTGCTGGAGGAGGCGTTCGCCGCGGGCGAGCGACGCTGGCCGCACGCCGACCCGCTGATGCTGGCCCTCTCGTTCGAGCTGGCCGCGGTCGCGGACGAACTGGGCAACCGGCACGA
>NZ_JAMOKF010000158.1 GCF_023656545.1 Micromonospora phytophila
GCGTGCAGGCCGAGGCAGTGGAACTCGTGTTCGGCGCCGGCGAGCAGGACGCCGCCGGTGGGCAGGGTCCGGCCGCGGTCGCGCCGGAACACGTCCAGCCCGACCCGGACGCCCTCGGAGAGGGCGTGCTCGACGGCGATCTCGGTGGCGGTGCGGCCCGGCAACGCGGCCAGCAGCGGTACGCACACCTGCTCCCACAGCGCCGGCACGCCCCAGTCGCCGGCCAGTTCGATGACGAGCGCGGCGACCCGGTTGCCGTCCAGGTCCTCGGCTGCCAGCGAGAGGCGCTTGCGCGCGGTCGCCACGACCTCGGCCGGCATCGGCTCTGTCAGCACCAGACGTACCCCCGGGTAGATGGTCACTACCAGGGGGTTCGCTGGAAGGGCGCTGTACGGATGCGCCCCGCGTGGGATTACCGGCGGCGCGCTGCCATCCGGCGCAGCGCCAGGGCGGCCGCGCTGCCCCAGATCCCCCGCCGGAACAGGAGCACGACGAGGACGAAGATGCCGCCGGTGACCAGCCCGATGGCCTCGAACCCGGAGAACGACAGCCAGTCCTCCAGCAGGACCACGACGCCGGCGCCGAGCACACCGCCCCAGAGCGTGCCGATGCCGCCGAGCACCACCACGATGACCGCCTTGCCGGAGGTGGTCCAGTGCAGCACGTCGAGGGAGACGAACCGGTGCCCGACGGCGAACAGCCCGCCGCCCAGCCCGGCGATGAAGCCGGAGAGCACGAACGCGGTCAGCTTGTAGCGGTGCACCGGGTAGCCCAGGGCGCGGGCCCGGGCCGGGTTGTCCCGGATGCCGACCAGCACCCGGCCGAAGGGCGACTGCACGATCCGCCACGCGGCGGCGAGCCCGAGCAGCACGATCGGCAGGATCGCGTAGTAGAAGTAGTAGTCGTCGGTCAGGTCGAGACCGAACAGCTCGCGGGGCACGCCCTGCAGGCCGTTCTCGCCGCGGGTGACCGAGCGCCACTCGTTGGCCACGTAGTAGACCATTTGCGCGAACGCCAGGGTGACCATCGCGAAGTAGATACCGGTCCGCTTCACCGCCAGGTAGCCGATCGGCACCGCGAGCACCGCCGCGGCGAGCGCCCCGGCCAGCACGGCGACCGGGAACGGCAGGCCGGCGTGGATCGCCACCAGACCGGTGACGTACGCGGAGGTGCCCCAGAACGCGGCGTGCCCGAAGGACATCAGCCCGGTGAAGCCGAGCAGCAGGTCCACCGCGACGGCGAAGAGCGCCCAGCAGAGGATGTCCACCGCCACGGCCGCGTAGAGCCCATTCGGTAGCCAGAGCGCGACGGCCAGCCCGACGGCGAGCAGCGCGTACCGCACCCAGCCGGGGGCGCGGGCGACGGTGACCAGCCCGGACGGCACCGCCGGGCGGGCGGCGTCGGCCGGGGTGTCGACGATGCTGGTCATGCCGGTGCCTCCTCACGGCCGAAGAGCCCGGCCGGGCGCCAGAGCAGCACCACGGCCATCACGATGAAGACGATCGTCTGCGACACGATCGGGAAGGCGGACAGGTACGCCTCGCCCCACGCCTGGACCAGGCCGATGCCGAAGCCGGCGGCGACCGAGCCGAAGATCGAGCCGAGCCCGCCGATCACCACCACGGCGAAGACCACGATGATCAGGTCGGCGCCCATCAGCGGGTTCACCGCCCGCATCGGCGCGGCGAGCACCCCGGCCAGCCCGGCCAGGCCGATGCCGAAGCCGAAGACCGGGGTGACCCAGCGCCCGACGTCGATGCCGAACGCGCGGGTCAGCTCGGGCCGCTCGGTGGCCGCCCGGACCACCATGCCGATCCGGGTGCGGGTGAGCACCCACCAGACGCCGACGCAGACGGCCAGCGCGAAGCCGAGGATGAAGACCCGGTACGCGGGGAAGTCGAAGATGCCGAAGTCGACCGTACCGCTGAGCGCGGACGGAGTGGCGTAAGGGCTGGACTGCACGCCGTAGCGGAGCTTCACCAGGTCCTGAAGGATCAGGGTCAGCCCGAAGGTGAGCAGGAAGTTGTAGAGCGGGTCGAGCCGGGTGAGCCGGTGGATGAAGGCCCGCTCCAGCGCCATGCCGAGCAGGCCGAGGCCCACCGGCATGATCACCAGCGCCGCCCAGAACGGCACGCCCGCCTCGGTGAGCAGGACGTACGCGCCGAACGCGCCGAGCATGTAGAACGCCCCGTGAGCGAAGTTGACCACCCGCAGCATGCCGAAGATGACCGCGAGCCCGAGGGCGAGCAGGGCGTAGAACGCCCCGCTCACCAACCCGTTGAACGTGTTCTGAAGGAAGCCCGTCATCGGCCCGTCACATCTTGCAGTCCGACGACGGGGCGCGGAACGCCTCGGCGGCGGGGATGGTCTTGAGCACCTTGACGTAGTCCCACGGCTCGCTGACCTCGGACTGGGGCTTCACCTGGGCCAGGTACGCGTCGTGCACCACCCGGTGGTCCTCGGCGCGGATCTTGCCGTTGCGCAGGAAGACGTCCTCGACGGTCTTGCCCTCCAGGTTCTTGACCACGGCGTCGGCGTCGTCCGTGCCGGCGGCCTGCACGGCCTCCAGGTACTGGGTGGCGGCGGAGTAGTTGGCCGCGTGCGCGAACGTCGGGCGGGCGTTGGTCTCCTTCTGGAAGCGGTCGGCGAACTCCCGGTTCTTCGCGTCGAAGTTCCAGTACCAGGCGTCGGTGTAGGTGGTGCCGGCGAGCGCGGCCGGGGTCAGCGAGTGGATGTCGGTGAGGAACATCAGCCCCACCGCCAGCCCGACGCCCTTCTCCCGCAGCTTGAACTCGTTGTACTGCTTGACGACGTTGACCAGCTCCGCGCCGGCCTGCATCGTGCCCAGCACCTGCGGCTTCGGGTTCAGCGTGGGCGCCTTGAGCAGGAACGTGGAGTAGTCGCCGCTGGTGTTCGGGAACGGCGCCCCGTCCTTGCCGACGACCGTGCCACCGGCCTGGGTGATCGCGGCGGAGAAGCTCTTCTCCATGTCCTGGCCGAAGGCGTAGTTCGGGTAGAGGATGTACCAGTTCTTGCCGATCTGCTCGGTGGTGGTCTTCCCCGTGCCGTTGGCCAGCATGTAGGTGTCGTACGCGTAGTGGAACGTGTACTTGTTGCAGCTCTTGCCGGTCAGGTCCGTGGTGGCCGCGCCGATGTTGAAGTAGAGCTTCTTCTTCTCCTTCGCCACGTCCGCGACCTTGAGCGCGGCCGAGGAGGTCGGCACGTCGAGAATGAGGTCGACGCCCTTGCGGTCGTACATCTCGGCGGCCTTGCTGTTGGCGATGTCGGGCTTGTTCTGGTGGTCGGCGGTCTCCACGGTGATGTCCTTGGTCACCGCCTTGTCGCCGTGCTTCGCCTTGAAGTCGGCGATGGCCATCTCCACGGCCTTGACCGAGTTCTTCCCGGACAGCTCGGAGTACGCCCCCGACTGGTCGTTGAGCACACCCAGCACGATCTTGTCACCGGTCAGCTTCTGGTCCCCGCCCGACTGCGGACCACCGCCACAACCGGCGACCAGCACCATCGCGGCCGCCGACGCGGCGGCCACACCCACTGTCCTACGCATGCTCATCCCTCCACCCCGCGCACCGCGCGGGTCATCGTCAACATCAGATACCGAGGTACGACAGCAGCTCGCGCTCCCGCGAGCGCACCTCGGAGTTCTCCATCGCCTCCACGACGCGTCCTTCGGCCAGCAGGTAGTGCCGGTCGGCGACGCCGGTGGCGAAGTGCAGGTTCTGCTCGACCAGCAGCACGGTCACCCCGTGCTTCTTGGCCTCGCGCAGGAGGTCACCGACCTGCTGCACGAGCAGCGGCGAGAGCCCCTCGGTCGGTTCGTCGCAGAGCAGCAACCGGGCGCCCATCCGGAGCACCCGGGCCAGGGCGAGCATCTGCTGCTCGCCGCCGGAGAGCATGGTGGCGGCCGACTCGCGCCGCTCGTACAGGGCCGGGAAAGCCTCGTACACCCGCTCCAGCGACCACGGGTCGGGGCCGACGGTCGGCGGGAGGGTGAGGTTCTCGGTCACGCTGAGCGTGGCGTAGCTGCCCCGGTCGTCGGGGACCCAGCCGAGGCCCAGCCGCGCCCGCCGGTGCGCCGGCAGCTTCCCGACGTCCCGCCCGTCGAGCTCGACGGTGCCGCGCTGGCCGGCGTGCAGCCCCATCACGCAGCGCAGCAGGGTGGACTTGCCGGCACCGTTGCGCCCGACCAGGGTGACCACCTCGCCGGCGCCGACGTCGAGGCTGACCTCCCGCAGCACCTGCGCCTCGCCGTACCAGGCGGACAGGTTCTCAATGCGCAACATCAGCGGCTCCCAGGTAGGCGGTGATCACGCGCTCGTCGGCGCGCACCTGCTCGTACGGGCCCTCGACGAGGACCTTGCCGGCCTGCAGGACGGTGACCGTGTCGGCGAGTCGGCCGACCACGCTCATGTTGTGCTCGACCATCACCACGGTCCGGCCCTCGCGGACCCGGGCGATCAGCTCGACGGTGCGGTCGACGTCCTCCAGCCCCATGCCCGCGGTCGGCTCGTCGAGCAGCAGCACCTTCGGGTCCAGGGCGAGGGCGATGGCCAGTTCGAGGGCCCGCTTGCGCCCGTAGGCGAGGGCCTCGGCGGGCGCCTCCGCCAGCTCGGCCAGCCCGACCATGTCGAGCAGCTCCCCGGCCCGGTCGGTGTAGCGCCGCATCAACGTCGCGGAGCGCCAGAACTTCCAGCCCAGCCCGCTCGACGACTGCAACGCCAGCTCCACGTGCTCGCGGGCGGACAGCTGCGGGAAGAGGCTGGTGATCTGGAACGATCGGGCCACGCCCAACCGGGCGACCCGCTCCGGTGGCAGGCCGGTGACGTCCCGGCCGGCGAGCTCGATGCGTCCTCCGCTGGGCCGCAGGAAGCCGGTCAGCAGGTTGAACAGGGTGGTCTTGCCGGCGCCGTTCGGGCCCACCAGCGCGTGCACGCTGTCCGGCGCGATGTCGAGGTCGACCCCGTCGACCGCCCGGAAGCCCCGGAAGTCGCGGGTCAGCCCACGAGCCGACAGGATCGCTTGCCCGGCCATCGCCAACTCCTCCGCAGGTTACCGGCGACGACCGGGTCGGTGACAGAGGTCACAGGGTCGTCGCGTGGAGGAAACCTACGGGGCACGGCCGGAGTGCAGCCATGTCGACGCACCACACTTTCCGGCCGACCGGCGCGGGGACCGCCGACATGAGCACCGGTCCGGGGGTGGCCGGGCGGGATCGACATGGGTGAGCGGATGGCTTGCGTGACCGCTCCCATGTGGCCCGGCCACCTGACCAGCGCGGGCATGGATGTCGCGGCCGGGCCACCGCGGGGGTCACCGGGCTGGGCGGCCCGATGAGTACGGCGGGGTGGCCGACGGGCCGCAGCGGCGGGCCGCTCAGCCGGTCAGCGCGGCCACGGCCAGATCGACGTCGTCGTCGGTGGAGTAGACGTGGAAGGAGGCGCGGACCCGGCCGGCGCGCACCGCCGCGCGGACACCGGCCCGCTCCAGCTTCTCCTGCGCCCCGGGCACCTCCACCGTGACGATCGCGCTGTCGCCCGGCGGCCGGCCCAGCCCGGCCAGGAACCGGTTGGCCAGCCCCACGTCGTGCGCGTGCACCGCCGCCACGCCGATGTCCAGGAGCAGCTCCAGGGCGGGAGCCGTGCCGACCCAGCTGAACCAGGCCGGGGAGATGTCGAAGCGGCGGGCGTCGTCGGCCAGCCGCAGCGGCGGGCCGTAGTAGGAGGCGTGCGGGTCCCGGCCCGCGAACCAGCCGGCGGCGTCGGGGCGCAGCCGCTCGCGCAGCGCGGGGGCCAGGTAGGCGAAGGCGGAGCCGCGGGGCGCCATCAGCCACTTGTACGCGCCGACGGCCACCACGTCGGCCAGGGCGCCGTCGAACGGCAGCCAGCCGCACGCCTGGGTGGCGTCCACCACGACCAGTGCCCCGTGCGCCCGGGCCGCCGCGACGATCTCCTCGTACGCGGCCACTGTGCCGTCGGCCGACTGCACCAGGCTGAACGCGACCAGGTCGGTGTCGGCGTCGATCGCGTCGACGAGCCCGGCGAGCGGGACCGTGCGCACCTGGACGCCCCGCTCGGCCTGCACCTGCCAGGGGAAGAGGTTGGAGGTGAACTCGACCTCCGGCACCAGCACCGTCGCACCGGCGGGGAGCGCGGCCGCGACCGGGGCCAGCAGCTGGGAGACGGTGCTGCCGATCGCCACGTCGGCGGCCGGCACCCCGATCAGCTCGGCGAAGGCGGCCCGGGACCGGTCGACCGACCCACCCCAGCCCTCCCAGGAGGTGCGCCCCATCCGCCAGTCGGCCAGCGCGTCCTGCAACGCCGTCCAGCCCGGCTCGGGCGGCAGCCCGTAGCTGGCGGTGTTCAGCCAACCCGGCTGCGGTTGCCACAGCTTCTGCGCCTGCTCGATCTCCACCCCACCGACGCTAGCCACCGCCGCCGGCGCCCGGCACGGCCAATCCCTCGGCGGTGGCCCGGACGTGACCGTCGACGCGACCGGCACGGCGCCCCGCCCCCGCGCGTCGGCCCGGCGGGACGGCCCGGCAGCGCAGAGGTCCAGCGGGACGCCCCGGCGGCGGCCTGGGGTCAGGTGACGTTGGCGGGGCCGAGGACGCTCTTCAGGTCGCCCATCAGCGCGGTGGTCGCCGCCACCCGGAACGGGCCGAGGCGCAGCGTGGTGGTCTTGCCGCCGTTGAGGAGCTTGACGTGCACCTCGGTGTCGCCGGGATGCAGCACCAGGGTCTCCTTGAGCCGTTCCACCAGCGGCGGCGTGCACCGGTGCACCGGGATGGTGAGGGTGACCGGCTTGTTGGTCGCGCTGGTGCTGACGTCCGGCATGGACATGTCCATCGCCATGATCCGCGGGGTGTCGTCGCGGCGGTCCACCCGCCCCTTGACCACCACGATGGCGTCCTCGGCGATGTACTGCCCGATCACCTCGTAGGTGTTGGGGAAGAACAGCGTCTCCACCCCGCCGGCCAGGTCCTCGAGGGTGGCCGAGGCCCAGGCCCGGCCCTGCTTGGTGACCCGGCGCTGCACGCCGGAGAGGATGCCGGCGAGGGTGACCACCGCCCCGTCGGGCACCGCGCCCTCCTCGGCGAGCGCGGCGATGGTGGTGTCCGCCGCCGCGCCGAGGATGTGCTCCAGGCCGAACAGCGGGTGGTCGGAGACGTACAGGCCGAGCATCTCGCGCTCGAAGGCCAGCTTGTCGCGCTTGTCCCACTCGCCGTCGCCGATGGTCGGCATCGCCACGTTGCTGCTGGCCTCGGCATCGCCGAAGCCGGCCCCGAACAGGTCGTACTGGCCGGCGGCCTCGTTGCGCTTCACCCCGGCGTACGCGTCGATCGCCTCGGCGTGCACCGCCAGCAGCGCCTTACGGGAGTGCCCGAGCGAGTCGAAGGCCCCGGCCTTGATCAGCGATTCGATGGTCTTCTTGTTGCAGACCACCGCGTCCACCTTGGACAGGAAGTCGTAGAAGTCGGCGTAGTCGCCCTTCTCCGCCCGGCAGCGCATGATCGCGGCGACCACGTTCGCGCCGACGTTGCGCACCGCGGCCAGACCGAACCGGATGTCCTTGCCGACGGGCGTGAACGGCCCGGCCGAGGTGTTCACGTCCGGTGGCAGCACCTGGATCCGCATTCGGCGGCACTCGGACAGATAGAGCGCCATCTTGTCCTTGTCGTCACCGACCGAGGTGAGCAGCCCCGCCATGTACTCGGCCGGGTAGTGCGCCTTGAGGTACGCGGTCCAGTAGGAGACCAACCCGTACGCGGCGGAGTGCGCCTTGTTGAAGGCGTAGCCGGCGAAGGGCACCAGGACGTCCCACACCGCCTGGATCGCCTCGTCGGAGTAGCCGCGCTCGCGGCAGCCGTCCCGAAACGGGATGAACTCCTTGTCGAGGATCTCCTTCTTCTTCTTGCCCATCGCCCGGCGCAGCAGGTCGGCCTGACCGAGGGTGTAACCGGCGAGGATCTGCGCGGCGCGCTGCACCTGCTCCTGGTAGACGATCAGGCCGTAGGTCGGCTCCAGGATCTCCCGCAGCGGCTCCTCCAGCTCCGGGTGGATCGGGGTGATCTCCTGGAGACCGTTCTTGCGCAGCGCGTAGTTGGTGTGCGAGTCGACGCCCATCGGGCCGGGCCGGTACAGCGCCAGGACGGCGGAGATGTCCTCGAAGTTGTCCGGCTTCATCATTCGCAGCAGCGAGCGCATCGGCCCGCCGTCGAGCTGGAACACGCCGAGCGTGTCGCCCCGGGCGAGCAGCTCGTAGGCGGCCTTGTCGTCCAGCGGCAGGGCCAGCAGGTCGAGCTGCTCACCGTGGTTGAGCTTGATGTTCTTGACCGCGTCATCGATGATCGTCAGGTTCCGCAGGCCGAGGAAGTCCATCTTCAACAGCCCGAGCGACTCGCACGTCGGGTAGTCGAACTGGGTGATGATCGCCCCGTCGGCGTCCCGGCGCATCAGCGGGATGTGCTCGATGATCGGTTCGGCGGACATGATCACGCCGGCGGCGTGCACACCGGTCTGCCGGATCAGCCCCTCGATGCCCTTGGCGGTGTCGATGACCTTGCGCACGTCCGGGTCCGACTCGTAGAGGCCACGGATCTCGCCGGCCTCGGCGTAGCGCGGGTGCTTCGGGTCGAAGATGCCGGTGAGCGGAATGTCCTTGCCCATGACGGCCGGGGGCATCGCCTTGGTGATCCGGTCGCCCACGGCGTACGGGAAACCGAGCACCCGGGCCGAGTCCTTGATCGCGGCCTTCGCCTTGATCGTGCCGAAGGTGGCGATCTGGGCGACCTTGTCCTCGCCCCACTTGTCGGTGACGTACTTGATGACCTCACCGCGCCGACGCTCGTCGAAGTCGATGTCGACATCCGGCATGGAGACGCGTTCCGGGTTGAGGAACCGCTCGAAGATCAGGCCGTGCGGGATGGGGTCCAGGTCGGTGATGCCCAGCGCGTACGCCACGAGCGAGCCGGCGGCCGAGCCGCGGCCCGGACCCACCGCGATGCCCTGGTTCTTGGCCCACTGGATGAAGTCGGCGACCACGAGGAAGTACGACGGGAAACCCATCTGGTTGATGACGCCCAGCTCGTACTCCGCCTGGACGACGTGCCCCTCCGGGATGCCGCCGGGGTAGCGGCGGGCCAGGCCGGCGAAGGTCTCCTTGCGGAACCAGGACTCCTCGGTCTCCCCCTCCGGCACCGGGAAGCGGGGCATCAGGTTGTGGAACTCGAACATCCCGGTCGGGTCGACCTTCTCGGCGACCAGCAGGGTGTTGCGGCAGCCCTGCTGCCACAGCTCGGAGGTGTCGACCGCGCGCATCTGCTCGGCGGACTTGATGAAGTAGCCGCCGCCCTCGAACCGGAACCGGTTGGGGTCGTCGATGTTGCTGCCGGTCTGCACGCAGAGCAGCACGTCGTGCGCCGTGGCCTGGGCCTCGTGGGTGTAGTGCGAGTCGTTGGTGACCACCGGGGGGATGTCGAGCTTGCGCGCGATCTCGGTCAGCCCGTCGCGGACCCGGCGCTCGATGGAGAGGCCGTGGTCCATGATCTCCAGGAAGTAGTTCTCCTTGCCGAAGATGTCCTGGTAGCTGGCGGCGACCTTGAGGGCCTCGTCGAACTGGCCCAGCCGCAGCCGGGTCTGCACGGCGCCGGAGGGACAGCCGGTGGTGGCCATGATGCCCTCGGCGTGCTCGGCGATCAGCTCCATGTCCATCCGGGGCCACTTCACGTAGTGGCCCTCCATGGAGGCGCGCGAGTTCAACGTGAAGAGGTTCTTCAGGCCCGCCGCGTTCCGCGCCCACATGGTCTTGTGGGTGATCGCGCCGTTGCCGGAGACGTCGTCGCTCTTCTGCTCCGGCCGGCCCCACTTCACCCGCGCCTTGTGGTAGCGCGACTCCGGGGCCACGTACGCCTCGACGCCCAGGATCGGGGTGATCCCGGCGGCCATCGCCTGCTTGTAGAAGTCGTTGGCGCCGTGCATGTTGCCGTGGTCGGTGATCGCCACCGCCGGCATGCCGAGCCGGTTGGCCTCGGCGAACAGGTCCTTGAGCCGGGCCGCCCCGTCGAGCATCGAGTACTCAGTGTGCACGTGCAGATGCGCGAACGAATCGCCCATGCCTGGCGCCCCCCGGGTCGGTTCATGGGTTGGTCGAGGTCGGTCGGCCCACCCTACCGAGATTCGATCAGTGCCTGCGAGAGCCGCGCGGACGGACCTCGGAACAGGTGGCGGAGGTCTCTTCGACCAGCGGAGTCGGCTGCCGGACTCGCCGGTGTGCACCGCGTGACGGCCGCCGTACGCTGGGCGCAACGGCACCGGCGAGCATTGGACACCGCCATGCCTTTCGGAGACGACATCGACGCCCTGGCCCGGTCCGCGTCGCGCGGTGACGCGGCGGCGCTGGACGCCCTGCTGGTCGCGGTGCGGCCGGAGGTGCTACGGCTCTGCGGGCGGTTCCTGCCGAACCGGGAGGACGCCGAGGAAGCCTGCCAGGACACGCTGCTGGCCCTCGCCCGGGGCATCACCCGGTTCGAGGGGCGGTCGTCGTTCCACACCTGGCTGCACCGGCTGACGGCCAACCGGGCCCGGTCCACGTACCGGGTGCTGCGGCGACGCCGGGTGCTGGAGGCGGGCGGCGTGCCGCTGCCCGACCGGGCCGACCCCCGTCGCACCAGCGTGGTCGCCGGCACCCGCCTCGACCTGCTCGACGCGCTCGACTCGGTACGCCCGGACCTCGCCGAGGCGGTGACGTTGCGTGATGTCCTCGGGCTGAGCTATCGCGAGATCGCCGCGCTGCTCGACCTACCGGAGGGGACGGTGAAGTCCCGGCTCCACCTCGCCCGGCAGATGGTCCGGCAACGGCTCGGCGACGATCGGAGCTGAGTGGCGTTCCGACGGCGAACGGAACCGGTCGCGGCGGCGACCAACAGGGTGACCGACCCACCCCCGACCCAGGAGCCCACCATGCACGCCGCCCCGAACCGCCGGCTCGCCGCCGCCGTCGCCGCTGTCGCCGCTGTCGCCCTGACCGTCCCCGCCGCCGCCTGCGGCACCGGGCCGGTGTCGCCGCTGCCGGTCCAGCCCGGCTCGACCAGCCCGACGCCGGCACCCACCCCGACCCGGTCCGCCGCCCCGACGGCCACGCCGACCACCGTCGCGCCGACCACCGCACGCGCCGTCCCGGCACCGCCCCGGCCGACCAGACCCCGGGGTACGCCCCGACCGGCCCTCACGCCGACTGCGCTGCCCGCCACCTGCCAGGGCGCCGTCCGGTACGACCTCCCGCTGGCGGAGACCGAGCTGGAGCTGCTGAAGTCGCTCTGCTTCGCCACCGGAGCGGTGCTGCGGATCCAGGGCATCGGGCCGGGCCTGGTCACCGTGGACCGGGAGGACCTCGTCTCCCGCAACTACGCGGGCGGGGTGGTGGACATCCGCTTCGTCCGCCCCGGCACGGTCGCCGTCATGATCCCGCAGGGCGGACGGACGCACACGATCACGGTGGTGGTCAGGTAGCCCGTCCTCACCGCACCCGCACCCCGGCGAGCAGGGCGTCGACGAAGTCCGGCCCGCTGTCCGCCGGCGGTGCGACCTGCACGTACACCAGGCCGGCGCGGCCGGGGCCGAGGCCGGCGGCCTCGACGACCACCGGCCTGCCCCGGTCACAGCCGAACGCGACCACGACCCAGTCGACGCCCGCCTGCCGGGTGGCCCGGGTCGGCTGGGCGACGCAGGCGGCGTGCGGGCGCTCGGCCAGGAAACCGGCCGGGGTGGTGCGCGCGGCCGTACTGGCGGAGAGCCCGACGAACGCGCCGGGCAGCGTCGGGTCGGCCGCCCACCGTCGCGGGTCCGGGGACATCACCAACGCCGGTTCGAGGGTGCCGTCGTCGCCGTACTGGCCGGCCCACTGCTCGCCGGTGGCGCGCCACCCGGCCGGCAGGGTGACGGTGATCGGCCCGCTCGTGTACGTGGCGGCGGCCGGCCGGTCGGTCCCGGTGACGGTGCCGCCGACCTCGGCGGCGGTGGTGCCGCCCACCGCGGCGAGGGC
>NZ_JAMOKF010000159.1 GCF_023656545.1 Micromonospora phytophila
TGCTCGCCCCGGGGACCGCCGCGCTCGCGGCGCGCGCCCTCCGGTCCGCCGCGCCCGGCGCCCGCCTCCGCCTCGTCCTCCAGCCGCAGGGTCAACGAGATCCGCTTGCGCGGCACGTCGACGTCGAGCACCTTGACCCGCACCACGTCACCCGACTTGACCACCTCACGCGGGTCCTTGACGAATGTCCGGGACATGGCCGAGACGTGCACCAGGCCGTCCTGGTGGACCCCGACGTCCACGAAGGCCCCGAACGCGGCGACGTTGGTGACCACGCCCTCCAGCACCATGCCCGGGGTCAGGTCGCCGATCTTCTCCACGCCCTCGACGAAGGTGGCGGTGCGGAACTCCGGTCGCGGGTCGCGTCCCGGCTTCTCCAGCTCGCCGAGGATGTCGGTGACCGTCGGCAGGCCGAACGTGTCGTCAACGAAGTCGGTCGCCCGCAGCCCGCGCAGGATCGCCGACTTCCCGATCAGCGAGCGCAGGTCCTGCCCGGTGCTGGCGAGGATGCGGCGCACCACCGGGTACGCCTCCGGGTGCACGCTGGAGGAGTCCAGCGGGTCGTCGCCGCCGGGGATGCGCAGGAAGCCGGCGCACTGCTCGAACGCCTTCGGCCCGAGCCGGGGCACCTTCCTCAGCTCCGCCCGGGAGCGGAACGGGCCGTTGGCGTCCCGGTGCAGCACGATGTTCTCCGCCAGGCCGGCGCCGATGCCGGAGACCCGGGTCAGCAGCGGGGCGGAGGCGGTGTTGACGTCCACCCCGACGGCGTTCACGCAGTCCTCGACCACCGCGTCCAGGGACCGGGAGAGTTTCACCTCGGACAGGTCGTGCTGGTACTGGCCGACCCCGATCGAACGCGGGTCGATCTTGACCAGCTCGGCGAGCGGGTCCTGGAGCCGGCGGGCGATGGAGGCCGCGCCGCGCAGCGAGACGTCCAACCCGGGCAGCTCCTGCGAGGCGTACGCGGAAGCGGAGTAGACCGACGCGCCGGCCTCGGAGACCACCACCTTGGTGAGGTTGAGCTCGGGGTGCCGCTTGATCAGCTCCCCGGCCAGCTTGTCGGTCTCCCGGGACGCCGTGCCGTTGCCGATCGCCACCAGCTCCACGCCGTGCGCCCCGGCCAGCCGGGCCAGGGTGTCGATCGAGGCGTCCCACTGCCGGCGCGGCTCGTGCGGGTAGATCGTGTCCGTGGCGACCACCTTGCCGGTGGCGTCCACCACCGCGACCTTCACGCCCGTACGCAGGCCCGGGTCCAGCCCCATCGTGGGCCGGCTGCCGGCGGGCGCCGCGAGCAGCAGGTCCCGCAGGTTGGTGGCGAAGACCCGGACGGCTTCCTCCTCCGCCGCCTGCCACAGCCGCATGCGCAGGTCCGCGCCGAGGTGGATGAGGATCCGGGTACGCCAGGCCCAGCGCACCGTGTCGGCCAGCCACCGGTCGGCGGGCCGACCCCGGTCGGTGATGCCGAACCGGCCGGCGATCACCGCCTCGTAGCGGCTCGGACCGGTGGGCGCCGCGTCGGCCTCGCCGGCCTCCTCGGGCGCCATGGTCAGGTCGAGCACGCCCTCCTTCTCGCCCCGGAACATGGCCAGGATCCGGTGCGAGGGCAGCTTCGGGTACGGCTCGGAGAAGTCGAAGTAGTCGGCGAACTTGGCGCCGGCCGACTCCTGGCCGTCGCGTACCCGCGAGACCAGCCGGCCCCGCGACCACATCTGCTCGCGCAGCGTGCCGATCAGGTCGGCGTCCTCGGCGAACCGCTCGATCAGGATCGCCCGGGCGCCCTCCAGCGCCGCGGCCGGGTCGGCCACGCCCTTCTCCGCGTCGACGAACCCGGCGGCGACGGCCTTCGGGTCCTGCGTCGGGTCGGTCAGCAGCGACTCGGCGAGCGGCTCCAGCCCGGCCTCGCGGGCGATCTGCGCCCGGGTCCGGCGCTTGGGCTTGTACGGCAGGTAGATGTCCTCCAGGCGGGACTTCGAGTCGGCCGCCATGATCTGCGCTTCCAGGGCCTCGTCGAGCTTGCCCTGACCGCGGATCGACTCCAGCACCGCCGCCCGCCGCTCGTCCAGCTCCCGCAGGTACCGCAGCCGCTCCTCCAGGGTGCGCAGCTGCGCGTCGTCGAGCAGGCCGGTGGCCTCCTTGCGGTAGCGGGCGATGAACGGCACGGTGGCGCCGCCGTCGAGCAGCTCGACGGCCGCGCGTACCTGCCGCTCGGCGACGCCGAGCTCGTCGGCGATCCGCTGGTGCACAGACTGGGTCACGATCTGATCCGCCTTTTCGGTTGGTTCCGCCCTGCATTGTGCCGGCCCGCCGTGCGCGGGCCGCGTCGCACCCGCCGGCCCCGCCCGCCCCGCCCGCCCCGGAGGTACGCGGACCCGTCGCCGTCCCCGGTGCGCTAGCGTGGCGATCATGGAACAACCCGCGGACCCGCGGGCGCGGCGGCTCTTCGGCGGCAGCGCCCGGGCCCTCGGCGACCTCGCCGCCAGCCCGTTCCGGGCCGACCGGGACCGCATCGTCGCCTCGCCGTTCTTCGCCCGGCTGAACGGGGTGACCCAGGTGGTCAGCCCGGGTGGCTCCGGCCTGCTGGTGCACAACCGGCTCACCCACAGCCTCAAGGTCGCCCAGGTGGCCCGGGCGATCGCCGAGCGGCTCACCGCCCGCGACCGGCACCGCGACCTGCTGGAGAAGCTCGGCGGCTGTGACCCGGACGTGGTGGAGGCCGCCGCGCTGGCGCACGACCTCGGCCACCCGCCCTTCGGGCACCTGGGCGAGCGGGTGCTGGACCGGCTGGCCCGGCAGCGGCTCGGGCTGGCCGACGGCTTCGAGGGCAACGCCCAGTCGTACCGGATCGTCACCAGCACCGAGATCCGCGGCGCGGCCACCACCGGACTGGACCTCACCGCGGCGGTCCGGGCGGCGATGCTGAAGTACCCGTGGACCCGGCTGGACCACCCGGACCCGCACCCTCGGCTGATGGACCCGCCGCCGCGCGGGGCGACCCCGCCGCCGGACGACCCGGCCAGCGGCTCGTCGAAGTTCGGGGCGTACCGCACCGAGGTCGACGACCTGCGGCAGGCCCGCGAGCCGTTCGCCGGCCGGATCCCGGACTGGCAGCAGACCGTCGAGGCGTCGGTGATGGACACCGCCGACGACATCGCGTACGCCATCCACGACGTGGAGGACTTCTACCGGGTCGGGGTGCTCCAGCAGGGCGCGGTGGCCGCCGAGCTGATGGCCTGGCAGCGCGAGAGCGGCCACTTCCGGGCCATCACCGACGCGGCGCTGGCCGCCGCGGCCCGCCGCCCCGGCGCGGCGATCGAACGGCTGCGCCGGCAGCTGCACCGCAAGGACGCCTGGGTCGCCGACGACGAGGCGTTCGCCGCCGCCGTCGAGCACGTCCGCGAGGAACTGGTGGAGGGGCTGCTCGCGATGCCCTTCGACGGCTCGATCGAGGCCGAGCAGTACGTCGCCCGCTTCTCCGCCCGGTGGACCACCCGGTTCGTCGACGCGATCACGGTGGTCGAGCAGCCCGCCGTCCGCTCCGGGCACGTGCTGCTCGCCCCGTCCCGCTGGCACGAGGTGCAGGTGCTCAAGTTCGTGCACCACCGGTTCGTGCTGGCCCGGCCGGACCTGGCCCTGCACCAGCGCGGGCAGGCCCGGCTGCTGGGCACCCTGGTGGAGGCGCTGCTGGACTGGCTGCTCGACCCGGAGGAGGAGTCCCGGCTGCCGCGACGCCTGCACGACCTGGTCGACCTGGCCGAGGCGGAGCTGCACCCGCGTACCCCGGACCGGATCGGCAAGGCCCGGGGCCGGGCCATCGTCGACTTCGTCGCCCAGCTCACCGACGGTCAGGCGGTGGCGATGCTGGACGCCCTCTCGGGCCGCTCCGGCGCCCTCTGGACCGACGCCTTCGTGCTCTGAGCGGCCGTCGCGGGGCCGGGCGGGCCGGCTCAGGCGACGGCCTGCCACCACCCGTCGACCGCCGGCGGGTCGTCCACCACCACCCGCTCGCCGGGGCGGGGGACGGCCAGTCGCACGTCCCGGGCCTTCGCCTCGGCCCAGATCCGGTCCACCGGCTCGGACCAGTCGTGCAGGGCCAGGTTGAAGGTCGCCCAGTGCACCGGGATGAGCAGTTCGCCGCGCAGGTCGAGGTGGGCGGAGATGGCCTCCTCGGGAAACATGTGGATGCTCGGCCAGGCCCGGTCGTACGCGCCGATCTGCATCAACGTGACGTCGAACGGGCCGTGCTCGGCGCCGATCTCGGCGTAGCCGTCGAAGTAGCCGGAGTCGCCGGTGTAGAAGACCTTCCGGTGTGCGCCAGCGACCACCCAGGAGCTCCAGAGCGTGCCGTCGCGGCGCAGCCCGCGCCCGGAGAAGTGCTGTGCGGCGGTGGCGGTGATCTCCAGCCCGGCCACCCGGTGGCTCTCCGCCCAGTCCAGCTCGATGATCCGCTCCGCGGGCACGCCCCACCGGTCGAGGTGGGCGCCCACCCCGAGCGGCACCAGGAACGGGGCGGACTGCCGGGCCAGCAGGTCGCACACCGTGGCCATGTCGAGGTGGTCGTAGTGGTCGTGCGAGATCAGGATCGCGTCGACCTGGGGCAGCTCGTCCAGGCCGACCGGGGGTTCGTGCAGCCGCTTCGGGCCGACCAGGGCCGACGGCGAGCACCGTTCGCTCCACACCGGGTCGAGCAGCACCCGCCGGCCCTCGATCTCGATCAGGGCGGAGGCGTGGCCGTACCAGACGATGTTGAGCTCACGCTCGTCGGCGGTGGCCGGCGGGTCGGCCGGGCGCAGCAGCGGCACCGCGGCGCTCGGGCGGCGCTTCTGCTTGCCGAAGATCAACTCTCGGATCAGGTTGCGGTCGGCGACGCCCGCCATCGAGCGGGTGCGCACCGTGTTGTGGAAGGTGCCGTCGCGGAACTGCGGTGACCGCGCGGCCCGCTCCGCCCGCGCCCCGGTCAGCCGGCCGCCGAGGGCCGCCGGCACGTCCCGCGTCACCCACGCCAGCCCGGCCAGCGCGGCCATCCCCGCCGTTGCCCGCATCCGCCGCCCGAGTGACCACTCGAGTTCCCCGCGCTCCCGTCGTGCCCCCATCGCCGCCCTTCCGCCGTGTCCCGTGGTACACGGTAGTCCGCACCCGCGACGCGCTCACCGCAGTCGGCGCCGCACCGCCGTTCCGACCGAGCCCGGCAGCTCGCCGACGGCGCGCACCAGCTGCCCGAGGTCGGGCAGCCAACCGCCGCGCACCGCCTCGCCGGCCGGGTTGGGCGTGAACACCACGCCGTCGTGCGGCGCGACCGGGCGGCCGGTCAGCCCGGCCAGCCGCATCAACGGTCCGACCAGGACGTCGTAGACGCCCGGCAGCACGGTGAAGCCGATCCGCATCACCATGTTGAGCCGGCCCACCGACACCTCCCGTCGGGGCCGGTCGGCGCAGTCCACGACGGCCCGCGCCACCCGCTGCGAAGTCGTGATCGGCAGCGGTGGCCGACCGATCCGGCCGAGGTAGTTCGCGGCCTGCTGGTAGACCGGGGTGTCCACACTGCCCGGGCTGACGATGCTGATGTGGATGCCGGAAGTGTCCCGGGCCTCCTGCTGCAGTGATCGGGCCAGCCCCTGCAGGCCCCACTTGCTCGCGACGTAGCCGCTCATGTAGGGCGCGGTGATGTGCCCGAGCACCGACCCGGTGAGGATCAGCGTCCCGCCGCCGGTGGCCCGGAAGTGCCGCAGCGCGACCCGGGCCGCCGCCGCGGAGGCGAGCAGGTCGGTGCGGACGACGTGCTCGAAGACCCGCTCCGGTATCTCCTCGAACCGCCCGTACGCCATCACCGCCGCCGTGTGCACCCAGACGTCGATGCCACCGAACCGCTCGATCGCCGCGTCGGCCAGCTTCGCCAGCTCGCCGTCCCCGGTGACGTCGGTCGGCACGTCCAGCACCTCGGCGCCCGCCGCCCGGCACTCCTCGCGTACCTCGGCGAGGGTGGTCGGGGAGCGGGCGGCGAGGACCAGGCGGTCGCCGCGCGCGGCGAACGCCCCGGCCGTCGCCCGGCCGATCCCGCTGGTCGCGCCGGTGATGACGACCGTGCGGGTCACGGCGCGAGCACGACCTTGACGCAGCCGTCCTGCTTCTTCTGGAACATCTCGTACGCCTGCGGCGCCCGCTGCAGCGGCACCCGGTGGGTGCGCAGGTCCTCCACGCCGAGAGGGTCGTCGTCGCCGGAGAGCAGTGGGATGATCTCGTCGGTCCACCGTCGGACGTGGCACTGCCCCATCCGCAGCTGGATGCCCCGGTCGAACATCTCCATCAGCGGCATCGGGTCGACCTCCCCGCCGTACACCCCGGAGATGGAGACGGTGCCGCCGCGCCGGACGGCTTTGAGCGCGGCCTTGAGCACGACGAGCCGGTCCACGCCGACCTTGTCGGTCATGGTCTGGGCCAGCTTGTCCGGCAGGAGCCCGGCGGCGGTCTGGGCGAGCTTGCCGGCGGGTGCGCCGTGCGCCTCCATGCCCACCGCGTCGATCACCGCGTCGGGCCCGCGCCCGTCGACCAGGTCGATCAGCGCGCCCGGCACGTCGTCGAGTTCGCTGACGTCGAGCACCTCGATGCCGTGCCGGCGGGCCATCTCCAGCCGCTCCGGGACCAGGTCCAGCCCGATCACCCGGTCCGCGCCGAGGTGCCGGCCGATCCGGGCGCAGAACTGGCCCACCGGCCCGAGCCCGAAGACGGCGAGGGTGCCGCCGCGCGGGGTGTCGGCGTACTTCACCGCCTGCCAGGCGGTGGGAAGGATGTCGGAGAGGTAGAGCCAGCGCTCGTCGGGCCCGGTCTCCGGGACCTTGATCGGGCCGAACTGGGCGTACGGCACCCGCAGGTACTCCGCCTGCCCGCCCGGGACGGAACCGTAGAGCGAGGTGTAGCCGAACAGCGAGGCGCCCTTGCCCTCCGCGGTGTTCTGCGTGGTCTCGCACTGGGCGTAGAGCTGGCGGTCGCACATCCAGCAGGCGCCGCAGGAGATGTTGAACGGCACCACCACCCGGTCGCCCGGCTTGAGCCGGGTCACCCCGGAGCCGACCTCCTCGACGATGCCCATCGGTTCGTGACCCAGGATGTCGCCGGGCTTCAGGAACGGCCCGAGCACCTCGTAGAGGTGCAGGTCGGAGCCGCAGATCGCGGTGGAGGTGATTCGTACGACGGCGTCCGTCGGCTCCTCGATCCGAGGGTCGGGCACCTCCTCGACCCGCACGTCCCGCTTGCCCTGCCAGGTCAGTGCCTTCATGCCGATCTTCCCCTCTCTGCCCGTCCCCACGACTGCTACCCGGGTGGCGAGGGTTGAACCGGCGCACGCCCCGCCGACGGGCCACCGCGCACGCTTCGGACGCGTGGCTCGAGCGCCGGATGCGGATGTGCTGCCGAGGGGGCCGGCGGGGAGGCCAAGCCGGTGGGCGCGGTCTGGACGGCTCCGGGGGCATCCGCCCCGTGCCCGGCCGTACGGGCGTCTTGCGCGGTGCCGGCAGGGTCCGGACACGCGCCGGCCGCCGTACCCGTGGCGGGTGCGGCGGCCGGTCGTGGGCAGGCTCAGGAACCGGGGGTGTTGTCGCCCCGCTTCGCCGTCGCCTTGAGGTAGTCCCGGTTGAGTCGGCCGATGGTGTTCAGCGGGATGCCCTTCGGGCACACCGCGGTGCACTCACCGGCGTTGGTGCAGCCGCCGAAGCCGGCCTCGTCGTGCGCGTCGACCATGCCGATCACCCGGGTGAACCGCTCCGGCTGGCCCTGCGGCAGCAGCGAGAGCTGGGTGACCTTGGCGGCGGTGAAGAGCATGCCGGAGCCGTTCGGGCAGGCCGCCACGCAGGCGCCGCAGCCGATGCAGGCCGCCGACTCGAAGGCGGCGTCCGCGTTGGCCTTGGCCACCGGGGTGGAGTGGGCCTCGGGGGCGCTACCGGTCGGCGCGGTGATGTAGCCGCCAGCCGCGATGATCTTGTCGAGCGAGCCCCGGTTGACCACCAGGTCCTTGACGACCGGGAAGGCCCGGGCCCGCCACGGCTCGATGTCGATCGTCTCGCCGTCGGCGAAGTGCCGCATGTGCAGCTGGCAGGCGGTGGTCATCTTCTGCGGACCGTGCGCGTTGCCGTTGATCACCATGCCGCACGCGCCGCAGATGCCCTCCCGGCAGTCGTGGTCGAACGCCACCGGCTCGTCGCCGGCGAGGATCAGCCGCTCGTTGAGCACGTCGAGCATCTCCAGGAACGACATGTCCGGGGACACGTCGTCGACCTGGTAGGTCACCATCCGACCCTTGTCCTCGGGGCCCTTCTGGCGCCAGATGCGCAGGGTCAGGTTCACTTGTAGCTCCGCTGCGTGGGGTGGACGTATTCGAACTTCAGGTCTTCCTTGTGCAGCACGGCGGGCTCACCGGTGCCGGTGTACTCCCAGGCCGCGACGTAGGCGAACCGGTCGTCGTCGCGCTGCGCCTCACCGTCGGGGGTCTGGTGCTCGGCCCGGAAGTGGCCGCCGCAGGACTCCTCGCGGTGCAGGGCGTCGATGCACATCAGCTCGGCCAGCTCGAAGAAGTCGGCCACCCGGCCGGCCTTCTCCAGCGACTGGTTCAGGCCCTCGCCGTCGCCGGGCACCCGGACCCGCTGCCAGAACTGCTCGCGCAGGGCGCGGATCTCGTCGATCGCCTTGCGCAGCCCGGCCTCGCTGCGCTCCATGCCGCAGTGCTCCCACATGATCTGGCCCAGCTCGCGGTGGAACGAGTCGACGGTCCGGTCGCCGTTGACGGCGAGCAGCCGGGTGATCCGGTCCTCGACGTCGGCGCGGGCCGCGAGCGCCTCCGGGTGGCTGGCGTCGACCGCGTCCAGCGGGCTGGCGGCCAGGTAGTTGGCGATCGTGCTCGGCAGCACGAAGTAGCCGTCCGCCAGGCCCTGCATCAGCGCCGAGGCGCCGAGCCGGTTCGCGCCGTGGTCGGAGAAGTTCGCCTCACCGATCACGAAGAGACCCGGGATGGTGGACTGCAGGTCGTAGTCGACCCAGAGGCCGCCCATCGTGTAGTGCACGGCGGGGTAGATCCGCATCGGCACCTCGTACGGGTCCTCGCCGGTGATCCGCTCGTACATCTCGAAGAGGTTGCCGTACTTCGCCTCGATGGCCTTGCGGCCGAGCCGGTTGATCGCGTCCGCGAAGTCCAGGTAGACGCCGAGGTTGGTGGGCCCGACGCCGCGGCCCTCGTCGCAGACGTTCTTCGCGGCACGGGAGGCGATGTCCCGGGGGACCAGGTTGCCGAAGGAGGGGTAGATCCGCTCCAGGTAGTAGTCCCGCTCGTCCTCGGGGATGTCCCGCGGGGCGCGGTCGTCGCCCTTGGCCTTCGGCACCCACACGCGGCCGTCGTTGCGCAGCGACTCGCTCATCAGGGTCAGCTTCGACTGGTGGTCGCCGGAGACCGGGATGCAGGTGGGGTGGATCTGCGTGTAGCAGGGGTTGGCGAAGTAGGCGCCCTTGCGGTGCGCCCGCCAGGTGGCGGTGACGTTGCAGCCCTTGGCGTTGGTGGAGAGGTAGAAGACGTTGCCGTAGCCACCGGAGGCCAGCACGACCGCGTCCGCCATCTCCGTGGAGATCTCGCCGGTGACCAGGTCCCGGACCACGATGCCCCTGGCCTTGCCGTCGACGATGACCAGCTCCAGCATCTCGTGCCGGGAGTTCATCTCCACGTTGCCGAGGCCGATCTGCCGCTCCAGCGCCTGGTACGCGCCGAGCAGCAGCTGCTGACCCGTCTGGCCCCGGGCGTAGAAGGTGCGCTGCACCTGGGCGCCACCGAACGAGCGGGTGTCCAGCAGGCCGCCGTACTCGCGGGCGAACGGGACGCCCTGCGCCACGCACTGGTCGATGATGTTGACCGAGACCTCGGCCAGCCGGTGCACGTTCGACTCGCGGGAGCGGAAGTCGCCGCCCTTGACGGTGTCGTAGAAGAGCCGGTGCACCGAGTCGCCGTCGTTGCGGTAGTTCTTCGCGGCGTTGATGCCGCCCTGCGCGGCGATCGAGTGCGCCCGGCGCGGGCTGTCCTGGTAGCAGTAGGACCTGACCCGGTAGCCCTGCTCGGCGAGCGTGGCGGCCGCGGATCCGCCGGCCAGGCCGGTGCCCACGACGATCACCGTCATCTTGCGGCGGTTCGCCGGGTTGACCAGCTTCGCCTCGAAGCGGCGGCGGTCCCAGCGGGTCTCGATCGGGCCGTCGGGAGCCTTGGCGTCGGCGATCGGGTCGCCCTCGGTGTAGAGATCCATGGTCAGGACACCAATCCGGTGAGTACGGCGAACGGAACCACCAGGTAGCCGACGCAGAGGCCGACGGCGAGGACCAGCGCCACGACCCGGGCCCGGCGC
This sequence comes from Micromonospora phytophila, assembly GCF_023656545.1. Taxonomy (GTDB): domain Bacteria; phylum Actinomycetota; class Actinomycetes; order Mycobacteriales; family Micromonosporaceae; genus Micromonospora; species Micromonospora phytophila. The sequence goes on from NZ_JAMOKF010000159.1 coordinate 10,368, forward strand.
TCGCCGCGCGGGGTCTGCTGGCCGAGGCTGCGCAACGCGCTGAAGACGCCGTGCCGCAGGTGGAAGCCGACGGCGACGACCGACAGGGTGTAGAAGAGCGTCACGTACCAGCGCTTGGGGGCGAAGTCGGCGACCACGTTGGCGTACGGGCGGCTCGGGTCGCCGACCGGGTTCAGCGTGCCGGTGGTCAGGTCCAGGAGGTGGTAGATCACGAAGAGCAGGATGATCACCCCACCCCAGCGCATGGTGCGGGCCGCGTAGCTGCCCTGGACCGGCTTGCGGTGGGCGTACCTGACCGGCCGGGCGGCGCGGGCGCGCAGGGCGAGCGTGGTGGCGGCCCAGATGTGACCGACCACCGAGACCACCAGCGCGGTCCGCAGGATCCACAGGAACCACACGCCCGGCAGCAGCGGCGCGCCGATCTCGCGCAGCCAGTGCGCGTAGTGGTCGAACGACGTCGCGCCCGTGAAGATCTTCAGGTTGCCGAGCATGTGCGCGATGAGGAACAGCACCAGGATGATGCCCGTCACCGCCATGACGGCCTTCAGACCGACGCTGGAACGGATGGGCGACCGAGTTCTCGTGACTACCACACGATCGACGCTAGGAGCAGTTGGATCAGTCGTCCAATGCATCGACCTCGCAGTCTTGATAGCTATAGGCTATTTAGATGCAGCTCCATCAGCTGAAGTACTTCGTGGCGGTCGCAGAAGTACGACATTTCACCCAAGCCGCCGACGTCGTCGGTATAACGCAGCCCTCACTGAGTAAGCAAATTCACGCCTTGGAGGCCGACCTCGGGGCTCCCCTCTTCGAACGGGTAAGGGGCAACATCACCCTCACCACGGCCGGCGAGGTGCTGCTGCCGTTGGCCAAGCGGATCCTCGCCGACGTGGAGACCGCCACCCGCGAGGTGCAGGAGCTGGTCGGCCTGCGCCGGGGTCGCGTCCGGCTCGGCGCGACCCCCAGCCTGGCCACCTCGCTGGCCCCGCCGGTGCTGCGCCGCTTCCGCGACGCCCACCCCACCGTCGACCTGCGGGTGGAGGAGAGCGGCTCGCAGGACCTGGTCCGCGACCTGCTCCGCGGCGACCTCGACCTGGCCCTGATCATCATGCCCGCGCAGGGCACCGACCCCGGGCTGCGCGCCGATGCGATCCTGCGGGAGAGCCTGGTGGTCGCCTCGGTCGAGGAGCTGCCGGCCGCCCCGGCCGGCGGGGAGCTGCGCATCACCGACCTGCGGGACCAGCCGATGGTCATGTTCCGGGAGGGCTACGACCTGCGCGACGCCACCCTCCAGGCCTGCCGGGAGGCCGGCTTCGAGCCGACCATCGCGGTCGACGGCGGCGAGATGGACGCCGTGCTGAGCTTCGTCGAGGCCGGACTGGGGGTCGCGCTGGTGCCCGGCATCGTGGTGGCCCGCCGCCCGGGCGTCCGAGTCACCCGGCTGGCCCCGCCCGGCGTACGGCGGACCATCGCGGTGGCCCGGCGGCGCGACGTGGTGCCCACGCACGCCGGCCGGGAACTGCGGCGCATCCTGCTCGACTACGTGCACGGCGCCACCGCCAGCGGGGACCTCCCGCCCGGCGTGGAGCCGCTCTGAACCCCGGCGCGGCTGCGCACGTCAGGAGACGCGCGCCGGCCGGCGGTCCGCCTACGC
>NZ_JAMOKF010000015.1 GCF_023656545.1 Micromonospora phytophila
CGGGCCGGCCGCCGAGGGCGGGCGGGGGTCGGGCCGGATCGGCGCGGCCATGACACGTACCTACCGGGCCGCCGACCGCATCGCGGTCGCCGCGCCGTCGCTGCGGGACCGGGTGGTCGCCGCCGGCGCGGACCCGTCCCGGGTCCGCGTGGTGTTGAACTGGACCGACGAGCGGATCTTCCACCCCACCCGGGCCGGTCGGGCCGCCCGTCAGCTGGTGCGCCGCGACGACCGGTGCGTGGTGATGCACGCCGGGACCATCGGCCCCCGGCAGGGCCTTCAGACGGCGGTACGGGCGGCCGCGGCGCTGGACGGCACCGTGGACCTCGTCCTGGTGGGCTCGGGCGCGGACGAGCGGCGGGTGCGGGGGCTCGCCGCCGAGCTGCGGGCCGGGAACGTGCGCTTCGTGGAGCGCCGGTCGCCGTTGGACATGCCGGAGCTGTACGCCGCCGCCGACTACCAGCTCGTCATGCTGCGGGACCTGCCGGAACTGCGCAGCACCCTGCCGGCCAAGCTCCCGGCGGCGCTCTCCTGCGCCGCGCCGGTGGTGGCCTCCGCCGGCGGCGACACCGCCGAGCTGGTCGAACGGGCCCGGGCGGGGCTCTCCTGCCCGCCGGAGGACTGGGCCGCCCTGGCCGACCGGTTCTGGCTGGCCGCCACCATCCCGCCGCCGGCACGGGAGGACATGGGCCGGCGCGGTCGGGAGGCGTACCTGCGGGAGATGTCGTTGCCGGCCGGCGTGGACCGGATCGAGCGGCTGCTGTACGACGCGGCCGCAGACCGCGCCGGCACCCGGTGACCTGCGAACGCTATTCGCTTTCCGGCTAAAAAACCCCAAACGGGCACGAACTCCTCCGGCGCATGTTAGGAACATGCAGGGGAATTGGCGTCTTCTGTCCGGTTCCCGGAATGGAGTGTCGCGTGACGGAAAGCGAGAGGCCGCGCCGACGGCGTGGTCGGTCCCGCCGGCGCAGGAGGCTGCGCCGGGCCCTGCTCGTCACCCTGGTGGCCGGCTCGCTGGTGCTGCTGACCGGCGGCTGGGTGGGGTTCCGCGGCTGGCAGGCCCGGGCCCACCTGCTCAACGCCGCCGGCCTGGCCCGTGAACTCAGCGCGCAGGTGGTCGGGGGCGACAGCGCCCGGGCGCAACGCACCCTGGCGGCGCTCCAGGAGCAGGCCGCCGCCGCCCGGGCCGCCACCGACGACCCCGGCTGGTGGCTCGGCCGGCACACCCCGTACGCCGGGGACAACCTGGGCGCCGTCCGGCAGATCTCGGTGGCGATCGACGAGCTGGCCCGGCAGGCCTTCCCGCCGCTGCTGCGCACCGACCTGACCGGTCTGGTGCCCCAGGGTGGACGGTTGGACGCGGCCCGGCTGCGGACGGTCTCCGCCGAGCTGTCGGCGGTCAACCACGCGGTGCAGGGGACCCGGACGAAACTCGCCGCGGTGCCCGTCGACGGCCTGGTCAGTCAGGTCCGGCAGGCCCTGGTCGACCTGCGCGGCGAGATCGACCGGCTGGGCGGGATGACCGCCGCGGCGGATCAGGCCACCCGGCTGCTCCCGCCCCTGCTGGGGCTCGACGGCGCGCGCAGCTACCTGCTGGTGTCGCAGAATCCGGCCGAGCTGCGCGCCACCGGCGGCATGTTCGGCGCCTTCGCCGTGATCCACGCCGACGGCGGCCGGGTCCGGATGGGCAAGCAGGGCAGCAGTGCCCAACTGGGCCGGTTCACGCCCGGCCTGAAGATCCCCGCGGAGGTCCGCTCCATCTGGGGCGACCTGCCGGGCATCTACCCGGCGGACGTCAACCTCACCCCGCACTTCCCGACCGCCGCCGCCATCTACCGGGCCATGTACCGCAAGCGCACCGGCGACACCGTCGACGGCGTGCTCGCCGTCGACCCGGTGGTGCTGTCGTACCTGCTGAAGGCCACCGGCCCGGTGCTGGTGCCCGGCGGCGTCCCGCTGGCCAGCGAGACGGTCGTGAAGACCCTGCTCAGCGACACCTACCAGCGGCTCGACACCCGGCAGCAGGACGCGTTCTTCGCCGCCGCAGCCGCCGCCGTCTTCGACACCTTCTTCAAGAAGAATGTCGACCCGAAGGCGTTGTTGTCCGTATTCGACCGTGCTGTGGCGGAACGCCGGATATTGTTCTGGAGTGCCCAACCGGAGGAACAGCGGACGTTCGGCGACAGCCGGATGGCCGGCGCGCTTCCGGCGAAGGACACCGTGCCGACAGTCGGCGTGTTCCTCAACGACGGCAGCGGCGCGAAGCTCGGCTACTACCTGCGGCCCACGGCCAGCCTGACGGTCGGCACCTGCCGGCCGGACGGCCGACGCGAGCTGCGAGTGCAGGTGACCCTGCACTCGTCCGTGCCGAGATCCGGCTTGAGCGAGTCGGTGCTCGGCCTCGGCCTGGCGGGGGACCCGTACACCGTCCGGACGTTGGTGTCGGTGCACAGCCCGTCCGCCGGCGCGGTGGTCGGTGCCCGCCTCGACGGCGTCGAGACGGCGGTGGGCAGCGGCACCGAACGGAACCGGCAGGTGGCGACCGCCAACGTCGAGGTGGCTCCCGGCGCCGCCCGCACGTTGGAGGTCACCGTCCTGACCGGCAAGACCGCCGCCGGGAAAGCCGAGCTGTGGCTCACCCCAACCGCCACCCCATGGACCACCCAAGTTGTTACCGCATCAAGCTGTGACCAGTAGGAGGGAACCAATCATGCGGCTATCCCGCATCATCATGGCGCTCACGGTCGGTCTGGCCGTGGTGGCCGTGCCGACCGCGGCGGCTGCGCAGCCGCAGCCGCAGCCGTCGCCCACGACCACCGGAACGCCCCAGCCACCGCTGTACCCGCCGGGGCCGGCGACCCTCACGGTGAGCCCGGCGACCGTCCTCGTCGGCGAGACCGTCCAGCTGGTCGGCACCGGCTTCGCCCCGAACGAGTTCGTCGACATCAGCGTGAGCATCACCCCGCTCGCCGTCGCCGCTCCCGCCGACCGAGCCCGGCGCAGCAACGGCGAGACGGTGGCCATGGCGCCGGTTTCCTTCCAGCGGGCTCCGTACACCACCATCGAGGCGCGGGCCGACGGCAACGGCAGTTTCACCGTGTCCTTCACGCCCCGCCGCCCGGGCAAGTACACCTTCACCGCGGTCGGTCGTTCGTCGGGCAAGGTCGCGACCGCGGTGCTCACCGTGCTGAAGAAGCATCAGCCGCCGCTGCCCGTCACGGGCAGCAGCCTCAGCACCCCGCTGAAGGTCGGCGGTGGCCTCGTCGGCGCCGGCGCGGTGCTGCTGCTCATGACCCTCGTCTGGCGCAAGCGGCAGCGCTTCGGCCTGGGGGACGCCCGCTGACACCTGCCCCGGGCAGTGCCCGGACAGCCATGGTCGGCGCCCGCCGGACGACACGTCCGGCGGGCGCCGACGCGTCGTCCGCCGCCGGTCAGCGGTGGCGGGCGATGTCGACCAGGGCGGCGACCAGCGCGAGGGCGATGATCCCGGTGGCCAGCAGCAGGGAGTGCCGGAAGGCCAGGGAGAAGTCGCCGTCGTTGCCGGCCAGCGAGGAGAAGAAGACCGACCCCACGGCGGCGATGCCGGCGGCGGAGCCGATGCGCTGCCCGGTCTGCAGCATCCCCGCGCCGCTGCCCGCCTGCGGCACCGGCACCTGGGAGAGGGTGAGCGTCTGGTTGGGTGCGATGACCAGTCCGCTGCCGAGCCCGGCGACCAGCAGCGGCACGGCGGTCAGCCATGGCACCGGGGCGTCGACGGGCGCCAGGTCGAGCACGAGCACCACCGCCGCGAGTCCCACCACGACGGTGACCAGCCCGACGGCGACCAGGGCACGGCCGAAGCGGTTGACGATCCGGCCGCCGACGGCGGAGGCGGCGGCCGAGCCGAGCGCGAACGGCGTGATCGCCAGGCCGGCGACCAGCGCGCTGTGGCCGAGCCCGGTCTGCAGGTAGAGGGTGAAGATGAAGAAGATGGCGGTGAACCCGCCGAAGTAGACCAGCGCGATCAGCGCCCCCAGGGTGTACGACCGGAAGCAGAACAGCCGCAGGTCGAACAGGGGTTCCCCGCGGCGGGCGTACCACCTCTCCCAGGCGCCGAAGCCGGCCAGCGCGAACAGCCCCGCCGGGACCAGCAGCCACTTCGCGCGGCTCTGCCAGTGCTCCTGCACCAACGGCAGCAGCACCAGCAGCACGCCCAGCCCGAGCAGCAGCACCCCGACCGGGTCGAGTCGTCGACTGTCGCGTCGGCCCCGCGAATCGGCGGGGAGCAGTCGCCAGCCGAGGACCACCGCGACGATCCCGACCGGCACGTTGACGAAGAAGACCCACCGCCAGCCGTGCTCCTCGCCGCCGACCGCGATCAGCAGGCCGCCGAGCAACGGGCCGACCGCCGTGGAGATCCCGATGGTGGCGCCGAGCAGGCCGAACGGCCGACCCCGTTCGGGGCCGCGGAAGAGTTCCTGGATCAGGCCGGTGACCTGCGGGTTGACCAGTCCGGCGGCGGCGCCCTGGAGCAGTCGGGCGGCGACCAGCCACTCGGGGGAGCGGGCCAGCCCGGCCAGCGCGCTGGTCACGGTGAACAGGGCGATCCCGAGGACGAACGCGTTGCGCCGGCCCCGGGCATCGCCGAAGCGCCCGGCGGGCACCAGCACCAGCCCGAAGGTCAGCGCGTACCCGGAGAGCACCCACTGAAGGTCGCTGGGGGAAGCGCCCAGGGCGCGGTCCATCGACGGGACGGCGACGTTGACGATGCTCACGTCGAGCAGCGTCATGAAGGCGGCGACCAGGCCGACCCCGAGGGCCTGCCAGCGCCGCCGGTCGTCCGACGACGCCGCGACGTCGGCCGGTCGCGGCGCTCCGGCCGCGCTCATCGTCGCTCCCGCGGGCCGGCGATCAGGCATTGCTGATCGCTACCCCGGCCCCCGGGAGGTGAACCGTACTCGGGCGTCCCGCCGATCACGCCATCTGGCGGGCACAGAACCTCGGGCCGAAGTCGAGGCCGGCCATCGGCGAGTCCTCCCGGTGCAGCAGGTTCTTCTCGGTGAGCTGGTGCAGGGGCGCGTGCAGCTGATCCTCGGTCATTCCGGTCTCCTCGGCGATCAGGTCCGGGTACGGCACCTGCCCGCGCGCCTCCAGCGTCGCTACCGCGTCGTACACCCGGGCCTCGACGTCCGACAGTTGCACCTGCTGCATGGCTTCCTCCTTCGGTCCCCGCCCGTGCGCAGGCGGTCTGCGCTGCGCCGGTTACCCGGCCCGGCGGCGAAGATGCCCACCCGATCGGGCGGTCCCGCCGGCCGCGCCGGCGCGGTCACCGCCGGTGGTTGCCCTAGGCTGCAACAGTGATCGTCTGGGATCTCGCCGTGGTGGGCGCCGGGCCCGCGGGCCTCTCCGCCGCGTCCGTCGCCGCCCGCGCGGGCCTGCGCACGCTGGTGGTGGAGCGGGCCGAGCATCCCCGCTACAAGACATGCGGGGGCGGTCTGATCGGCACGTCCCTGGCGGCGGTGCGGGAGCGGATCGAGGTGCCCGCCCACGACCGGGTCGACACGGTGACGTTCACCCGCGACGGGCGACGCGGCTTCACCCGCCGACACGCCGACGCGCCCCTGGTGACGATGGTGCGCCGGGACGAGTTCGACGACCGGCTGCGCGCGGCCGCGGTCGCCGCCGGCGCCGAAGTCCGCCAGCGCGTCGCGGTTCGCGCCGTCGACCAGAACCCCGACGCCGTACGCCTGCGGCTGGCCGACGGGGAGACGGTGCACGCGCGGGCCGTGGTCGGGGCGGACGGCTCGTCCGGGGTGACCGCCCGGCACGTCGGCGTCCGCCACCGCCAGGTCGACCTGGGGTTGGAGCTGGAGCTTCCGGTCCCGCCGCGGGAGCAGTCCCGGTGGCGGGGCCGTCTGCTGCTGGACTGGGGACCGCTGCCCGGGTCATACGCCTGGGTCTTTCCCAAGGGCGACCTGCTCACCGTCGGCGTCATCGCGGCGCGGGGCGAGGGGGAGCGGACCCGGGAGTACCTGCGCGCCTTCGTCGACCGGCTGGGGCTGGCGGGAGTGGAGCCGACGCACGACTCGGGTCACCTGACGCGGTGCCGGGAGGACGACTCGCCGCTGCGCCGCGGCCGGGTGCTGGTGGCCGGCGACGCTGCCGGGCTGCTGGAGCCGTGGAGCCGCGAGGGGATCAGCTACGCGCTGCGCTCCGGCGAGCTGGCCGGCGCCGCGGTCGCCGCCGGTGACCTGGCGGGCTACGAGCGCGCGGTGCGGCGGGACCTCGTGCCGTCGATGCGCGCGGGGCACCGGCTGCTCGACGTCTTCTGCCGCCGTCCGGACGTCTTCCACGCGTTGCTGGCCACGCCGCCGGGGTGGCGGATGTTCGCCCGGTTCTGTCAGGGTCGGGCGAGCTTCGACGAGACGCTGACCAGGGCACCGGTGCGGGCGGCGTTGGCGCTGCTCGACCGGCTCCCCGCGTCCCGACGGCCGCTGTCCCGGCTTCCGTCCTGACCGACGGCCGCCGGCCCGGAAAGCAACAGCATCCCACCTGTTCACCCAGGATCCTAGGATGCTTCAGAGGCAGTGACCGGCCACTTGCCGGACACGACGTGGCCGCCAACCAGTGGCGGGGGCTGGCCCGGGCGGCGCAGAATGACGGCGTCGAAGGGGAGACGCAGATGGCCGACGTCCACTCCGAATCGCCGTTCACCGACGACGAGTACGCCTTCCTGCGGCACGTCCGCTTCGGGGAGCTGCCGCCGGAGGTCCGACCGGAGGAACGGGTCGAGCTGACCGAGACCGAGCCCCGTCGGGACCGACCCGAACCGGCCGACGACCCGAGCCGGTGGGACCTGCGGCACGGCGGGGTTTGAACACGCGCACGGGCCGTGGGCGAATGTCGCCCACGGCCCGCGCGTGATCGAAGGTCAGAAGACCGGCACGCCCTCGCGTACCAGCTTCCAGTTCGGCTGGAAGAAGTCGGCCGGGTCGATCGTGCCCCTGGCCTGCGCCCAATCGATCAGCAGCTGACGGATCTCCTGCTGCTCGTTGTAGACAGGGGTCTTCACGATGCCGGGGAAGTTCCCGCCACCGCTGCGCCGGTAGTTGTTCACCGCCACCACGAACTGCGCGTTCTCCGCCACCGGGGTGTCGGTGCCGGGCAGCACCAGCCGGGTGATGCGCTGACCCACCGGCTTGGAGATGTCGATGTCGTACTCCAGCCCGGAGAAGACGTCGTAGTTGTAGTCCGGCACGGCCGGGTCGTTGATCGTCTGCGGGTCGACCGGGGCACCCGGGGCGAGGGTCCGGAAGTACTTGGCCGAGTACTCCAGGTAGGCGCGCACCTCGGCGCCGCTGAGCACGACCGCCTCGAGGGTGTTGTCGAAGACGTAGAGCCCGGCCACGTCGCGGATCTTCACGTCCCCGGCCGGGAAGACGGCGGTCCGGCTGAACGGCGCCGCGAGCGACAGCACCGGCAGGCCCGCGTACGGGGTGCCGGCGAGCGCCGTGCCGACCACCTCGGCCTGGACGTGGTTGATGAAGTCCAGGATCGGGGTGTCCTTGTACCGGGACTCCGCGGCGGAGAGTTCCACGGTGGAGCGGGCGACGACCTGGTTGACGTACGCCACCGTCTTCTGGTGCTGCGCGCGCACGGCGGCGAGGACCGCCGGGTCCTCGACCACGGTGTTGGTGTTCAGCATGCTGGCCCGCTTGCTGGTGATCTTCCAGCGGTCGTCAGCCCGGACGAGGGTGAAGTCCATCCGGCTCAGCCGCTGGCCCCACTTCGACGGCTCGGTCAGCAGCACCTGCTCGCCGGTCTGCTCGTTGGTCACGAACTTCTCCACGACCTCGGCGTGGGCGTGGCCGAAGAGGATCGCGTCGATGCCGGGGACCCGCTGGGCGATCAGCGCGGTCGGGTTCTCGATCGGCAGCTCCGGGCCGTAGCTGGAGGTACCGGAGTCGCCGCCGTGCGCGGAGATCAGCACGATGTCGGCGCCCCGCTCCCGCATGATCGGCACGTACTTCGCGGCGGTGGCGATCATGTCGTCGAACCGCAGCCGGCCCTCGACGTTCGCACGGTCCCAGATGGCGCTGCCCGGGTTGGTCAGGCCGAGGATGCCCACCCGCAGGGTCGGCGTGGCGAAGCCGAGGGAGACCTTCTTGATGACGAACGGCAGGAAGGCCGGCTTGCCGGTGGCCACGTTGACGGCGTTCGCGGCCAGCGCCGGAAAGCCGAGCTGCTCGATCCACTTGGCGAGCAGCGGCAGGCCGTAGTTGAACTCGTGGTTGCCCAGCGTCACGGCGTCGTACCCGAGCACGTTCATGGCGTTGGCCATCGGGTGCGTCTCACCGGTGACGGTGATCGGCTCCTGCTTGGCGTAGAAGGTCGCCAGCGGCGTGCCCTGGATGGTGTCGCCGGCGTCGAGCACCAGGGTCGCCCTGCCCCGCCGCTCCGCGCGGATCTGGTTGACCAGCGTGGCCAGCTTCGCCACACCGACGTCGTTGTGCCGGCTGTCGTCGTACTCGGCGTCGGTGTAGTAGTCCCAGTTGTAGACGTTCCCGTGGGTGTCCGAGGTGCCGAGGATCGTGAGGTCCCAGGTCCGCGTCCCGGCCGCGCCGGCGGGGGTGGCGGCGATCAGCGGGGCGGTCGCCGCCGCGGCGGCGACGGCGAGCACCTGGCGGCGCGACGGGCCGGAGGGAGAGGTCATGCCATGCCTTTCCATGGGGGTGGAGGCGCCTCGTGGACGCCGGACGCACCATAACCAGCTGCTGTCACTCCTGCCACAGGAGCCTGAGGTATTTCACACCACCAGCGCCACAACCCCCCGGCGTGTAACACCACGGCCGCCGTTTCCGGCTGGCGCGGCGGGGACGCCGCCGGCGCGGCGTGCCGGGTGACCGGTCAGCGGGGCCAGTCGGCCAGCCGCTGCCGGACCCGGGCGACGGCCGCGGCGTCCAGGCCGTACCGGGCGAAGCGGCGGTCCGGCAGCCGGTCCAGGTAGCGGCCCGCGGCGCGAACGTCCTCCGGGTCGAGCGCGGGATCCAGCTCCCGGGCCAGCTCCAGCAGCCCCGCCACGTCGTGGTGCTCCAGGGCGGCGGCCACGTCGATGAAGTCCCGGACCTCCCGCCGGTTGACCAGGGCGGCCGTCTTGTTGGCCATCAGGTCCCGGACGTCCATCACCGGGCCCAGGTCCATCACCACCGGGCTGTGGCGCCGGTCGAGCCGGGCCAGGCTGAGCCGGATCTGCCGCCGGCCCCGACGCACCACGAAGTCCTTCAGATCCCGGTCGAACCCGTCGAACAACTCCGCCAGCTCGCTCTCCGGATCCGCGTCGCTCACCTCGAACCCGGCCCGCTCCAGCGCCGCCCGCACACCGTCGGCCGCCGTCGCGGCAGCCCCCTCGACGTCGGCGAAGAGGTCCACGTCCTCGGTCGGGCGGGCCACCAGCCCGTGCGCCGCCCAGGCCACCCCGCCGCCCAGCACGAACCGGTGCGGCCCGGCGGCGGAGAGCGCCACCTGCGCCACCTCGCGGTAGAAGTCGTGCGGGTGGGGCGTGCTCACGCCGTACGCAGACCCCGGTGCCGGCTCTCCCACGCCTGCCGTACGCCACGGGGCAGGTTGAGCAGCCGCCACACCCGGCGCAGCGTGCGCCCGTTGATCAACGCCCGGAGATCCTCCGCGCGGGTGGTCTCCCGCAGCACGTTCTCGTACATCCAGAGCAGCTCGTCGGGGTCGCCGAGGTCGAACGTCCGGTCGGCGTTCCACATCAGCCGCACCGGCAGCTCCACCACCCCACGGGTGGGGCCGGTCAGCTCCGCCAGGGTGCGCGCCACCACGGCGGGGCGACCCGGTCGGGCCAGGAAGGCCACGCCGGTCGCGGTGGGGGAGACGCCCTGCATGCTGTCAGGGTAACCCCAGCCGGGGCCCGGGCAGAGCACCTGCCGTCCGCCTTCTCGGATCCCCGGGGCTCCGCCTCGGCGACGCCAGGCACGATGCGGCCGCCTCGATCGGGGTGTGGCGGCGTGTGGCCTTGTGTGGCCCCCGGGCCGGCCGGTCGGGCGCAGCCGTGGTCGAGTCGATGGCCGTGACGTCGGGTCTGCCGCGCCGGATGGGCGATACGTGCCTCACCATCCGATGAATCAGCCCTGCGGGCGGTGGCCCGGGTCGCCCTTCCACAATCAGTTGATGAACAACCGTGACGAAGGGCCCTTCCACGACCGTTTTCCATCAACTGATCACGGGGCGGGTCGGGTCGATCGGTGCGTTGGGTGGTTGATGGTCGGGTGTCCGGTTGTGGGTGTGACCGGGGGCATCATGGGCGCGGAATCGTGGCCGGCCGGGGGTCGTTACACCATGGGTACGGCCGAGCAAGGCGCGCCGCCTTCAGGTGGTGTGGCCGGGGCCCCGGATCCACGGAATGACGGTGGCCGGCCGGTCGTTACATCCCCCGGACGATCGAGCAAGGGCTCGCCGGTCAGCCGGTATGGGCCGAGGGCCGAACCCCGGAATGACGGTGGCCGCCCGGTCGTTACACATGGTCCGGCCCCGCGAAGGGCACCCCCCCCGCCCCGCGAGCGTGCCGGTTCTGAGATTTGACTTTCCCCTTGTTTTTGAGCGCCGGACGGTGCTTGCGCCCTGTGCCGATCCCCCTTGGTGCGGTGGTGCCAACCCCCGAAGGAGCAACTTCTGATGAACACGATCATGCGTAAGAGCGTTCTGGGTATTGCTGGTCTGGCCTTCGCCGGTGGCGTGTTCGCCGGCCCGGCCACCGCTCACGCCGCTCCGGCGGTCGAGTCGAAGCCGCTCGCGGTCGCCGTGCAGGCCGACAAGGCCGACAGCTCGAAGCTGATTCCGCACGGTGTGCAGGGCAAGCAGTCGCGCATCGACCTGGACGACGAGCAGACCGGCAACGTCAAGGCGATCATCGCCGCGACGAAGAAGGCGGACATGGACGAGCGGGCCGCCGTGGTCGCGATCGCCACCGCCCTGCAGGAGTCGAAGCTGGAGAACCTGGGCCACCTGGGTGACCGTAACGACCACGACTCGCAGGGCCTGTTCCAGCAGCGCCCCTCCAGCGGGTGGGGCACGGTGGAGCAGATCACCGACCCCGAGTACTCCACGATGGCGTTCCTCAAGGGCCTCAAGCAGGTCGACGGCTGGAAGAACATGCCGCTGACCGAAGCCGCCCAGACCGTGCAGGTGTCGGCCTACCCCGACCACTACGCGCAGTGGGAGCAGCAGGCCGCCGACCTCGTCGCCAAGCACTGGAACAACTGACCCGCCGCAACACCACACCGGCCGGCACCCCACCCGGGGTGCCGGCCAGTGGCGTATCCAGGCACCAACCGCGGGCGGGGTCAGCCCGCGACCGCGGGGTGGATCCGGAGGACCACGGCGGTGGCGTTGTCGTCGCCGCCGGCGTCGAGGCTCTCGTTGACCACGTCCCGGGCCGCCTGCGCCGGCCAGGGGTCCGCCAGGAGTTCCCGGAGCAGGTGGTAGTCGACCTGGTCGCTGACCCCGTCGGTGCAGAGCAGCCAGGTGTCCCCGGGTCGCAGCGACACGGCGAGCAGATCCGCCTCCGGCTCGTCGGGATGGCCGGCGTAGCGGGTGAGCTGGTAGCGGGCCCGGCCGGCGGCGGGGGAGTCCGGCGGGTACCAGCCGTGCAGCACGCCCAGCCAGGCCGCGGTGTGGTCGACGGTGACCAGCTCCAGCAGGTCGCCGCGCAGCCGGTAGGCCCGCGAGTCGCCGAGCTGGACCAGCCAGCCCTGGCCCCCGTCCGGCTCGGCGAGCAGGGCGGTCAGCGTGCACCCGGTCAGCTCGGCCAGGTCCGCGCCGGCGGCGCGTACGGCTGACTGGACCTGGGCGACGGCGGCGCGCAAATGCCGGGGGCCGACCTGCGGCCAGGCGGCGCGGACCTGCGCGACCAGGGTGCCCATCGCCGTCGCGCCGGCCCGGCGGCTGCCCTCACCGGCGCCCATCCCGTCGGCGACGGCCGCGAACGGCAGGCTCGCATCCACGTGCAGCACGTCGAAGTTCGCCGGATAGCGGTTGCCGACGACGCTGGCACCCGCGACCTCCAGCTGTACGTCGCCCAGCCGGAGGCGGTGGACCTCGCCGGTCGCCGCGTGGCCGGTCGCCGGAGGTGGGCCGTCGGGTGACGAGGCCGTCGGACGAAAGCGGGACATCGCCGGACGGTAGCACCGGCGAGCCTGCTGTCAACAAGGGTTGACAGGGCGGGATTGTCAACGTAAGTTGACGGCATGAGTCAGGCGACGGAACTCGCGGCGGAAGCCGGCAGCACCGACCCCCGCGTCGGGCTCCGTGCCGTCCGCGCGCTGCGCCGGCTGCTGGAGCGGCTGGAGGTGGTCCAGGTGGACAACGCCCGTCGGCAGGGCTGGTCCTGGCAGGAGATCGCCGACGCGCTCGAGGTCAGCCGGCAGGCGGTCCACAAGAAGCACGCCGGGCGACCGGCGGTCCGGGAATCCTGGGAGGCGTGATGTTCGAACGGTTCACCGACCGCGCGCGTACGGTCGTCAAGCGCGCCCGTGACGAGGCCGGCCGGCAGACGGTGGGCACCGAGCACCTGTTGCTCGCCCTGCTCGCCGACGGCGACGGTCTCGCCGCGCGGGTGCTCGACGAGGCCGGTGTCCGCGCCGACGACCTGCGCGCCCGCGTCCAACGGCACACCGAGCGCGGGTCCACCGGCCTGGCGGACGCCGACGCCGCCGCACTGCGGGAGATCGGCATCGACCTGGCCGCGATCGTGGCCCGGATCGAGGAGTCCTTCGGCCCGGACGCGTTGCGGGCGGCGGTGCCCGCGCCGCGGCGTCGCTGGGCCCGCTGGCGGCGGTACGCGGGCGGGCCCTTCTCGCCCCGGGCGAAGAAGGTGCTGGAGCTGTCACTGCGCGAGGCGCTGCGGCTGCGCCACAATCACATCGGCACCGAGCACATCCTGCTCGGGATCCTCCGCGAGGGGCAGGGGCTCGGCGCGCTGGTGCTCACCGAGGCCGGCGTGGACCTCGACGACCTGCGGCGTCGGGTGGAGACCGCGCTGCGCACCGCGGCCTGACGCCGCCGGCAGCACCGCGCGGGCGGCCCGTTCGGCGGACAGGGGGCGGGCCAACCGGTGGCCGCCCCGCTCAAACCTCCCTGTGGCACTGCCGACGCGTCCCCCTGGCGGCTCGCTGAACGCCCGTACGTGCTGCACACTGGCGCCGTGGATGCTGGAGAGGACAAGCGGCCCGCGACGGCCGACGGCGGGCTGCGCTCCGCCGTGGTGGTCAACCCGGTGAAGGTCGGCGATCTCGACGAGCTGCGCCGGACGGTCGACGACGCGCTCGCCGCCGCCGGCTGGCCCGAGCCGCTCTGGTTCGAGACCACGGTCGAGGACCCGGGCCGCGGCCAGGCCGAGGAGGCCGTCAGGGCCGGCGTCGACGTGGTCTTCGCCTGCGGCGGCGACGGCACGGTCATGTCCTGCGTCAGCGCCCTGGTCGGCACCGAGGTGGCGCTCGCCGTGCTGCCCCAGGGCACCGGCAACCTGCTCGCCGCCAACCTGGGCCTCTCCAACGACCTCGCCACCGGACTGGGAGTGGCGATCGAGCGCGGCCGGCGCCTGCTCGACGTCGGCGCGGTCGAGGAGCACTACTTCGCCGTGATGGCCGGGATGGGCTTCGACGCGCAGATGCTCGCCGACACCTCCGAAACCACCAAGAAGCGGATCGGCTGGCCGGCGTACATCGTGGGGGCCGCCAAGCACCTGCGCGACCGGCCGATGAGGGTCTCCATCCGCATCGACGACCAGCAGCCGCTGCGCCGCCGGGCCCGCTCGGTGCTGATCGCCAACGTCGGCCGCCTCCAGGGCGGGCTACGCCTGCTCACCGACGCCGAGCCCGACGACGGCTACCTGGACGTGGCGGTGCTGACCCCCCGTACCCTCGGGCACTGGCTCGCGCTCGGTTGGGCGGTGCTGCGCCGCCAGGACCGCGTCCCCCGGATGGAGGTGTTCCGGGGCCGGCGCGTCGAGATCACCAGCAACCGGGCCCAGCCCCGGGAACTCGACGGCGACCTCATCGAACCCGGTCGCACCCTGAAGGCCGAGATCCGGCGGCGGGCGCTCTGGCTCTGCGTGCCGCGGCCCGAGCAGGCCCCCGACCTGGCCGAGGACGCGAAGGCGGCGGGGGAGCGGGGCGAGCAGCTCATCGAGGAAGCACGCCGTGAGTAGCACCCGGATGGTGCCGGAGACGCGGCTGATGGCCGACGAGGAACTCTCCGCCGACGACGCCTGGCACACCCTGCGCCGGCAGGGCGGTTGGCACCTGCTGCGGGACGCCTTCATCCGGTTCCGCTACGGCGACGGGTTCAGCCACTCCCGCGCCTTCGCGCTGCAACTCTGCCTCGCCGTGGTGCCGTTCATGATCGCGCTGACCGGTCTGATCAGCGAACTCGGCGTCGAGGAGGGCGGCCAGGTCGTCGCCGACACGGTGCTCGCGCTCACCCCCGGGGCGAGCGAGTCGGTGGTGGCCGAACTGCTCGGCGAGGGCGAACGCACCGAACGCGCCGGCGAACTGGCCCTCAGCCTCGGTCTGCTCACCGGCCTGATCGCGCTCACCAGCACCATGGCCCAGATCGAGCGCGGCGCCAACCGGATCTACGGCGTGGAGCGGGACCGCCCGGCACTGTGGAAGTACGTCCGCGCCGCCGCCCTCGCCCTCACCGCCGGCCTGCCCGCGCTCACCGGCTTCCTGATCCTGGTCGGCGGCGGGTCGATGGGTGACTCGGTGCAGCGGCACTACGAGTGGGGCGAGTCCGTCCACGGCGTCTGGGACGTGGTGCGGTGGCCGCTCAGCCTCGGGCTGACCGTGCTCGCCGTGGCGGTGCTGTTCCGGCACGCGCCTCGCCGCAACCAGCCCAGCCTGACCTGGCTCATCTTCGGCGCCGGCATCGCCACCGCGCTGTGGTGGCTGGCCAGCCTGCTGCTCGCCGCGTACGTGCAGGTCAGCGACGCCTTCGGCCAGACGTACGGGGCGCTGACCGGGATGATGGCGCTGCTGCTCTGGGCCAACCTCACCGGCATGGCGCTCTTCGGCGGCCTGGCCTTCGCCGCCCAGTTGGAGGCGCTGCGGATCGGGGTGCAGGAGCCGGCCCAGCCCGACCTCTGGCAGCCCGAGGCCGAGCGGGAGGAGATCCACGACACCGGCGAGATGACCTCCCTGTAGCTCCGACAGCGGACCCGCTCCGGTGTACGCGGAGCGCCGATCGGGTAAAAGCGGCACGCCAGAGGAGAGGGAGGCTGCCGTGAGCGCGGTCAAAGAGGTGTTGCGACGGCCCCTGGGCCATTTCACCGAGCGGACACTCGCCGGCCTGGCGCTCGTGCTCGGCACCGGGGTCGGCTTCGGGCTGCTGCTCGTACTCGTCCGGGTGAAGTGGACTCCGCTCTACGACGTCGACCACGGCGTCGCCGCCTGGCTCAACGACCTCGTCGCGCCGCACGGGCCCCTGGTGACCGTCCTCAACGCGATCACCGACCTCGGCGGTCGGGCGGTCATCATCTGGCTGGTCTCGGTGGCCGTGATCGGCCTGCTGATCCGCCGGCAGGGCCGGCTGGCGGTGTTCCTGATCGTCACCGGCGTCGGCGCGCTGGTCCTCGACCCGGCGCTCAAGACGCTGGTCGACCGGCTGCGCCCCGAGGTGGAGGTGCCGATCGGCAGCTACGCCGGGGACAGCTTCCCCAGCGGGCACGCGCTCGGCTCGATGGTCGCGTACGGGGCGCTGCTGCTGGTCTTCCTGCCCGCCCTGTCCCGCCGCTGGCGCAAGCCGGCGATCGCCCTGGTCGCCATGGTCGTGTTCCTGATCGGCCTGACCCGGATCGCGCTCGGCGTGCACTTCCTCTCCGACGTGCTCGGGGCCTGGCTGCTGGGCGCGGCCTGGCTCGGCGTCACCGCGTACGCCTTCCGGCTGTGGCGGTTGGAGCGCGGACGCCGGGTGCCGTCGCTGAGCGAGGGGCTGGAACCGGAGGCCGCGCACGACGTGGCGCCCGCCCCCGATGAGGCGCACCTGCTGCCGCACCCGCGGGCGGCGGTGTTCGAGCTACTCGTCGGCTGGGTGCTGGTCCTCGGCGCGCTCTACGGCTTCGGCATGTTCGTCAGCTACTACGCCGGCGGGACCTTCTTCGCCACCCTCGACACTGAGGTGCCGAGGTGGTTCGCCGAGCACCGCACCCCGGGCCGGGACGATCTCAGCCACTGGTGGAGCAAGGCCGGCGACACCCACGCCATCCTGCTCATCTCGCTGGTCTTCTGCCCGCTCGTGCTCGCCGTGTGGCGGCGCTGGCGGCCGGTGCTCTTCGTGGCGCTGACCATGTTCGGTGAGCTGAGCCTCTTCCTCGCCTCCGCCGCGGCGGTGGACCGGCCGCGACCGCCGGTGGGGAACCTGGACGGCCCGATGCCGACCTCCTCCTTCCCGTCCGGCCACATCGCCGCCACGCTCTGCGTCTGGGTCGCGATCACCCTGATCATCTTCCCGCGTACCGACCGCTGGTGGCGGTGGGTCTTCGTGGCGCTGGCGGTGGTCATGCCGGCCGGCGTGGCGATCTCCCGGATGTACCGGGGCATGCACCACCCGACCGACTTCATGGGCGCGATCATCCTCACCACCCTGTGGATCGGGCTGCTCTACTGGGTGGTCCGTCCCAACGAGGACCTGCGCGAGGGCAACCGGCCCAGCATCGAGTCCGAGGACGTGCACACCCTCGACGACGAGCTGGCCAAGGCCGCGCGGGTGGACTGACGCCGATGCTGCGGGTGATGACCTGGAACATCAGGACCGGCGGGCGGGACCGGGGTGGCCGCGACCGGTCGGACCTGCTGATCCGGGTCGTCACCGACCGGCGGCCGGACGTCCTGGCCCTGCAGGAGCTGCGGGGCTTCGACGCCGGCGACGTGCTCGCCCGGTTCGCGGACCGGGTGGGGATGCGCCCCCACCTGGCCCGGTCCTGTCTCGGCCAGCCGGTGGCCGTGCTGCTTCGGCCGCCGCTGCGCGCCTTGGCAGCCACCCGGGTACGCCGCCCGTTCCACCACGCCGCCCAGCGGGTCACG
The DNA here is from genome assembly GCF_023656545.1 of Micromonospora phytophila. GTDB lineage: Bacteria > Actinomycetota > Actinomycetes > Mycobacteriales > Micromonosporaceae > Micromonospora > Micromonospora phytophila. The sequence goes on from NZ_JAMOKF010000015.1 coordinate 17,082, forward strand.
GTGGCCACCGACGCGGGCCCGCTGACGGTACTGAGCGTCCACCTCGACCCGTACCTGGGCACCCGGCGGCGGGTCGAGGCGGGTTGGGCGGCCGCCGCGCTGCGACGCGCGCCGGGAGACCTGGCGCTGATGGCGGGGGACCTGAACACCCTCGACCCGGTCACCGACCACACCGACCGGGTCGCCCGGCTTCCACCGGCGTACCGCCGCCGGCACCTGCGCCGCGACGGGCGGACGGTGGAGACCCGCGCGGTGGCCCGGCTGCTCGCCACCGGCCTGGTCGACCTGTACGCGGCGGCCGGGGACCCCGACGCCGGGCTGACCGCGCCCACCCGGCACGGCGGCGGGGCGGAGTTCTCCGGCATGCGCCTGGACTACCTGCTCGGCACCCCCGCCCTCGCCGGCCGGGTCCGCGACTGCCGGGTCGTCCGGGGCGGCGAGACGGAGTACGCCTCCGACCACTACCCGGTCGTCGTCGACCTGGACCTCGACCCGGCGTGAGGCCGCCGGCGGCTCGCCGTGGCGGACACCCCGTCGAGCCCGCGCCGGTCCGTCCCACCGTGCGACGCCGTGACATCGAGGTGTCGAAGCGGGGTGTATGGCCCGGCTTCCCCGTCGTGGCCCCTTGCCCACGCTGTCTACGGTGAGCCGGTGATCGACTCCCCGGCACCGGCCCGGTCCACCGGCCCCGGCGCCAGCCGGGCCGGTCAGGAGGTCGGCGCGGCGGTGCCGCTGGTCGTCGGCGTAGCCCGGGTGATCGCCCTGATCGTGGTGGTGCCGGTCCGGCTGGCGTGGGAGCTGGTCGCCGTCGCCGCCCGGGGACTGTACCGGTGGATGCTCGCGCCGCTGGGCCGGTTCCTGGACCGCTGGCTGCTGCGACCCCTCGGCTGGCTGCTGCACCACCTCCTCTGGCTGCCCCTGGCATGGCTCGGTCGCGGGCTGGCGTGGGTGGCGCGGACTCTGGTCTGGCTGCCGCTGGTGTGGCTGGGTCGAGGGTTAGCCTGGGTGGCTCGGACCCTGGTCTGGGTCCCGTTGGTGTGGCTGGCTCGAGGGCTGGCCTGGGCGGGGCGGACGCTTGTCTGGGTCCCGCTGATGTGGCTTGGGCGGGGGTTGGCCTGGGTGGCGCGAACGCTGGTCTGGGCGCCGCTGGTGTGGCTGGCGTACCACCTGCTCTGGTTGCCGGCGGTGTGGCTCGCCCGGTTGCTCACCCCGCTGGGGCGTCTCCTCACGGCCGGGCTGGTCGCGGTGGGCCGGTGGCTGTGGCGCGGGCTGGTCGCGGTGGGCCGGGCGCTGCGCGACGTGCTCGGGTGGGCGTGGCGGATGGCCGGCCGGCTGCTGTGGTGGTGCTACGCACTCACCCTGCGGCCGTTCGTGCTGGCGGCGGGCTGGCTGTGGCGGCACCTCGTCCGGCCGGCGGGACGGGCGATCGCGGCGGCGTGGCGGGCGGCGGTGTCGCCGGCGGCACGCTGGCTTCGCGACACCGTCATCGACCCCGTCCGACACACGACCCGCGAGGTACTGGCCGCCGTCACCCTGCGCCGTTGACCCCCGCTCCGCTGGCCCCTGCGCCGCTGACCCTGGTGCCGCTGGCCCCCGCGCCGCTGACCCTGGTGCCGTTGGCCTCTGCACCGCTGGCCCCGCGGCGTTGACCCCGCGCCGGCTCACCAGTCGCCGCTGACCGTGGCCCGAGACGACCGAGATCTTGGACGAAACGGCGCCTCCAGGGGCCCCACCGTTCCAAGATCTCCGGGCCGGCTGCCGGGCCAGCCGGCCGCCGGGGCCAGCCGGGGGCCGGCCGGGCCGGCGCCGGCCGACGGCGGGGCGGTGGGGGCGGGGTGGGGGGTCAGAGGACGAGGTTGAGCAGGAGCGTCAGCACGACCGAGGCCACGATCGAGAAGAGGATCATCAGCAGGCAGCCGAGGCCACCGCCGGCGGGACGGATCTCCGTGTTGCCGAAGCGCATGCGATCACCTGTTCGTGAGGGTCGGGGCGAGGAGGGTGCGGACCGCGTCGGCGACCTGCGCCGGCGCGGTGGTGGCGACGTTGTGCGCGGCGCCGGGCACGCTCACCGTACGGGCGCGCGGCACCAGCCGGCCGACCTGCGCCCGCCAGGACGGGGGCACGACCGGGTCCCGGGTGCCGGTGACCACCAACGTGGGCGCGGCGATCCGGACCAGGTCCGCCTCGACCGGGTTGCGCACCGAGTGCGACAGCGTGGCGAAGACCCGCCAGGGGCGGGCGTCGACGACGTCGCGGAGCAGGATCGGCGCCTGCAACGGCGCCTCCAGCAGGGTGTCGACCAGCCAACGCCCGATCTGCCCCCGCCGGGACCGGGCGGTCGGGTCGCTGGTCGTCCCGGCCAGCACCACGGCGCGGACCGCGTCGGGGTGCCGGGCGGCGAGCGCGGCGACGACCTCCGCGCCGAACGAGTGCCCGAGCAGGCAGACCGACGGCATCCGGTACGCGGCCAGCCAGGCGGCCAGGTGGTCGGCGTGCCGGGGCACGTCGTACGCCTCGCCGGGGCGCTCGGTGAGCCCGAAGCCGGGCAGGTCGGGGACGTACACCGGATGGGTGGCGGCCAGCGCGACGGCCAGCGGGGTCAGGTAGCGGTGGGAGACCGCCAGCCCGTGCACGAGCACGACGGGTGGGGTGCCGGTCCCCGGGTCGGCCGAGCGGCGGGTGTGCGTACGCAGGCCGTCGACGAGGTGGAACTCGCTGGTCAGCCCGGCGGCCGGTCGGGGAGCGGCCAACGCCAGGCGCAGCTCCGCCGGGCCGAACCGACCGGCCGGTGAGACTCTCACAGCTCGCGCAGCCTCGGCAGCAGCTGCTCCTGCGCCCAGTCCAGGAAAATCGGCTGGTTCTCGCCGCCCACCTGCACGATCGACACGTGGCTGAAGCCGGCGTCGACGAACTTCTTGAACGCGGCCACGTGCCGGTCGACGTCGGGGCCGCAGGAGATTCCCTCGGCGACGTCCTCCTCGCGCACGAACTGGCTGGCGGCGGCGAACGAGTCCGGGCCGGGCAGCTCAGCGTTGACCTTCCAGCCCAGCCCGAACCAGCGGAACTGGTCGTGCACGGTCTTGCGGCACTCCGCCTCGTCCGGGCCGTAGCAGATGGCCACCTGCCCGTAGCGGGGCTGGCCGGCGCCGCCCGCGTCGTCGTACATCTCGATGATGTGCGGGTCGGGCTCGGTGGCGACGATGCCGTTGCCGTACTCGGCGGCGAGGGTGGCGGACTGCCGGCCGGAGGCGGCGATCGCCATCGGCACCGGGCGCTCCGGCCGGTCCCACACGTACGCGTCGGGCACGTCGTAGTGGTTGCCGGAGAATGTCAGCGTCTCCCCGTTGAGCAGCGGCCGGATGATCTGGAGCGCCTCCTCGAACATCTCGTGCCGCTGCTGCACGTGCGGCCAGCCGCCGATCACGTGCTCGTTGAGGTTCTCTCCCGCGCCCAGCCCCAGGGTGAACCGGCCGTCCGAGAGCACCCCGACCGTGCTGGCCTTCTGCGCCACCACGGCCGGGTGGTAGCGCCGGATCGGGCAGGTCACGAAGGACATCAGCTCGGCCCGCGAGGTGGCGTGCGCGACCGCGCCGAGCACCGACCAGGCGTACGGGGAGTGGCCCTGGGATTCCAGCCACGGGTAGTAGTGGTCGGAGATGACGAGCTGGTCGAAGCCGGCCGCCTCCGCCCGTACCGCGTGGTCGACCAGCTGCTTCGGGCCGGCCTGCTCGCACATCAGGGTGTAGCCGACGCTGACCATGGTGTCTCCCTCCGATCCGGGCGGATCATCCTCGGATACCCCGGTCGGCGTGGGTCAACCATCGCGTCCGGTTCCCGTCGCAGGTGGGGTCTCCTCGATGGGGGTGGAGGACGCCCCGGCGCCTTGACGCGGACGACCGGGCTGCCTACCGTCGGCTCTTAACCGGTTAAGACCGGGGCCTCGCGCGCATCCCGTGGTGGGGATGGCCGCCCCCGTGACGGCTCGGCTCCCCACGGGCCGTCACGGGCCGGCGGTCGCGACGCCGGCAACTGAACCGGTTGCCTTCCCTCGATCCATCGGCCTAGGCTGATCCCTGCGCCGCCGGGAGCCGGACGGCGGCTGTCGGGCTGCAGCCGCCTTCCCTGTCACACCCCACCCCCACCTGGGCAGCGGGGGTCCTCCCTGAGGAAGGCCATGAAGACACGACTCACCGCCACCGGTGCCGCCCTGCTCGCGCTGCTCGTCGCCGTGCTCGCGTTCGGCCAGCCCGCGCGGGCCGCCACCGGCTTCTCGGTCGCGAACGGCAAGCTCTACGACGCCAACGGCAACCAGTTCATCATGCGCGGCGTGAACCACGCCCACACCTGGTACCCGCAGCAGACCAGTTCCTTCGCCAACGTCAAGGCGCTCGGCGCGAACACCGTACGGGTGGTGCTCGCCAGCGGCGACCGGTGGACCCGCAACAGCAACGCCGACGTCGCCAACGTCATCTCGCTCTGCAAGGCCAACCGGCTGATCTGCGTGCTGGAGGTGCACGACACCACCGGCTACGGCGAGCAGAGCGGCGCGATCAGCCTGGACCGGGCGGTCGACTACTGGCTCAGCATCGCCGACGTCCTCGCCGGCCAGGAGAAGTACGTCATCGTCAACATCGGCAACGAGCCGTACGGCAACCAGAACTACGTCTCCTGGGCCACCGACACGTCCAACGCGATCAAGCGGCTGCGGGCCGCCGGGCTGGACCACACGATCATGGTGGACGCCCCGAACTGGGGTCAGGACTGGTCGTTCACCATGCGCGACAACGCCGCCTCGGTCTTCGCCGCCGACCCCGACCGCAACACCGTCTTCTCGATCCACATGTACGGCGTCTTCGACACCGCCGCCGAGATCACCGACTACCTCGGCCGGTTCCGCAGCGCCGGGCTGCCGATCGTGGTGGGGGAGTTCGGCTTCAACCACTCCGACGGCAACCCCGACGAGGACACCATCCTCTCCTACAGCCAGGCGAACGGGATCGGCTGGCTCGGCTGGTCGTGGAGCGGCAACGGCGGCGGCGTCGAGTACCTCGACATGGCCACGAACTTCAACCCGGCCGCGCTGACCACGTGGGGCCAGCGGATCTTCAACGGTGCGAACGGCATCCGGCAGACCGCGAAGGAGGCGACGGTCTTCGGCGGCACCCCGCCGACCACCCCGCCCCCGACCACCCCGCCGCCGACCACCCCGCCCCCGAGCGCCGGGTGCACGGCGACGTACGCGGTGGTCAACCAGTGGCAGGGCGGCTTCCAGGGCGAGGTGAAGGTGACCTCCGGGGCGACGGCGATCACCGGCTGGACGACGAAGTGGACGTTCGCCGGGGGCCAGACGGTCAGCCAGTCCTGGAACGCCACGCTGACCAGCAGCGGGTCGGCCGTCACCGCCCGCAACGTGGACTACAACGGCCGGCTCGGCGCCGGCGCGAGCACCAGCTTCGGCTTCATCGCCAGTTGGAACGGCACCAACGCCACGCCCACGGTGAGCTGCACCGCGAGCTGACACCCGCACGAGGAGGTGGCCGGGTCCACCCGGACCCGGCCACCCTGTGCGCCCCACCCCCACCGGCCGAGCAGATCGGCCGGACGCGGGGCCCTCATGATCAGTTGATGGAAAACGGTGCAGGATCGGCCCGAGGGAACGGTTTCCCATCAACCGATCAGGGGCCGGGGGTCGGTCGAGCGGCGAGGCGGGCGGCGCGCATGGTGAGGTAGTGCTGCTCCGGCCGGCTCGTGGTCAGCCCGGCCGCCGCCCGGTAGTGGGTCACCGCGCGCTCGTGGTCGCCCGTCATCTCGTACAGGTGGGCGCGGGCGGCGTGCAGCCGGTGGTGGCCGGCCAGCCGGGGATCGGCGTCCAACGCGGCGAGCGCGTCCAGCCCGGCGGCCGGCCCGTGCACCATGGCGGTGGCCACCGCCCGGTTGAGCGAGACCACCGGGTTGGCGGAGTGCCGCTCCAGCACCTCGTAGAGGGCGAGGATCTGCGGCCAGTCGGTCTCCTCGGCGGTGGCCGCCTCGTCGTGCAGCGCGGCGATGGCCGCCTGGAGCTGGTACGGGCCGACCGGTCCCCGGGGCAGCGCCCGGGTGACCAGTGCGACCCCCTCCGCGATCGCCCCGGCGTCCCAGCGGCCGCGGTCCTGGTCGGCCAGGGAGATCAGTTCGCCGGACGGGCCGGTCCGCGCCGCGGCGCGGGCGTCGGTCAGCAGCATCAGCGCGAGCAGGCCGGCGACCTCGCTCTCCTCCGGCAGCAGCGCGTGCAGCGCCCGGGTCAGCCGGACCGCCTCCTCCGAGAGGTCCACCCGGCGCAGGTCCGCCCCGACGCTGGCGGTGTGCCCCTCGGTGAAGATCAGGTAGAGCACGTGCAGCACCGCGCCCAGCCGCCGCTCCCGGTCGGCCGCGTCGGGCATCCGGAACGGGATCCCGGAGGTCCTGATCCGCTGCTTCGCTCGGCTGATCCGCTGGGCCATGGTGGCCTCGGGCACCAGGAAGGCTTGGGCGATCTCGGCGGTGCTCAGGCCGCCGACCGCCCGCAGGGTCAGCGCGATCGCGGAGGCCGGCGAGAGCGCCGGATGGCAGCAGAGGAAGAGCAGGACGAGGGTGTCGTCCCGGTCGGCGGTCAGCTGGTCGTCCACCCCGGCGGCGGTCCACCGGTCCTCCGGCTCGCGGCGGGCGGCGAGGTCCTCCCGCCGCCGCCGGGCCGCCTCGCCCCGGACCAGTTCGATCATCCGGCGGTACGCGACCTGGATCAGCCAGCCGCGCGGGTTGTCCGGCAGGCCCTCGCCGGGCCACTGCGTCGCCGCGGCCAGCAGCGCCTCCTGCACGGCGTCCTCGGCGGTGGAGAAGTCACCGAAGCGGCGGGTCAGCACGCCGAGGACCTGCGGCGCCAGCTCGCGCAGCAGGTCCTCGACGCGTCGGTCGGCGGTGTTCAGCCGTTCACATCTCCTGCGTTGGGGCCGACATGACCGGGTGCACCTCGATCGGCATGTTCAGCGGGCGACCGCCCGGCCCGGGCGCGGTGGAGATGTGTGCGGCGAGCTCCACGGCCCGCTCCGGGGTCTCGCAGTCGACGATCCAGAAGCCGGCGAGGAATTCCTTGGTCTCGGCGAACGGGCCCTCGGTGACCACCGGCGTCCCGCCCTCGCCCGCGCGGACGATCTTCGCCTGCGCCGGCCCGGCCAGGCCCTCGCCGCCCACCAGCTCACCGTCGGCGGCCAGCTTGCCGTTGACCTCCGACATGAACCCGACGTGCGCCCGGATCTCCTCGGGCGACCAGGTGTCGATCGAGGGGAAGTCGGTCCCGGCGGCACTGAACTGCATCAGCAACATGTACTTCACGTCTGGCTCCTCACGCCTGCGCACCATCATCGGTGCTCTCACCCACAGGTAGAAGCCGGCACCCCGGTCCTCGACATCCGCGACGAGAAAATCCCGGAAACTTTGGCCGACCGCGACGACCGGCCGCATCACCGCTCTGGCACGAACCAGGAGCGCGCCCGCCGCCCGGCCCCGCTCGACGGGCCGGCCACCGCACGTGAACAGGCACTGGCACGTGGACAGGCACTGCCCGTCAACGCGCGGACAGGACTGCGTCGGCACGCGGACAGGCGCCGCCTGCCGGGACGCGGACAGGCAACACGCGTCGGCAGGCGCCGGTCAGTCGACGGCGGTGACCTCCAGCAGGACGGTCTGCTCGGGGTGCAGCGCCGGCACCTGGAGCCCGACCGTCGCCAGGACCGTGCCGCCGAGCGTCACGCCGCCGCGGGACAGCCAGCCCGGCTCGGTCATCTGGAGCGTCGCCGGCCCCGGCACACCCGCCGCCGGCCGCACCGCGTACCGCCGCCGCGGGTCCAGGCCGGGGAGCCGGACCGGCCCGGGGACCTGGGCCACCGACGTGGCCAGCCGCGCCACCGCGTACACCGCCCGCGAGCCGTCGTGGGCGACCACGCCGTGCGCCCAGACGGCCGGGTCGGGGTGGTCGACCCGGACCACCCGCCCGGTGTGCAGCAGCGGGCGGAGCCGCTTGTGCAGCGCCACCCAGGCGGCCAGCTCGCGGCGCTGCTCCGCGCCGATCGTGCCGATGTCCCATTCGATGCCGTGGTGGCCGAAGAGCGCGGTCGCCGCCCGGAAACCCAGGTCGTGCACCCGGTGCGTGGTGTGCGAGCGCTCCGGCCCGATGTGGGTGCCGACCAGCTCGGGCGGGAGCAGCAGCCCCGTCCAGCGTTGGATCGCCAGCCGTTCGAGGGCGTCGTTGCAGTCGCTGGCCCACACCCGGTCAGTACGCCGCAGGATCTCCAGGTCCACCCGAGCGCCGCCGGAGGAGCAGCTCTCGATCTCCACTGCGGGGTGGCGGGCCCGCAGCTCGTCCAGGAGCCGGTAGACCGCCAGGGTCTGCTCGTGCACCCCGGGCCGGCCGTGGTGGCCCGCCTCGGTCAGGTCCCGGTTGTGGTCCCACTTCAGGTAGCCGATGCCGGGGTGCCCGGTGAGCAGCGCGTCCAACCGCTCGAGCAGGTACGCGTACGCCTGCGGGTGGGCCACGTCGAGCACCTGCTGGTGGCGCCACTCGGGCGGCAGCCGGCCGGGCGCCGCCAGCACCCACTCCGGGTGGGTGCGGAAGAGGTCCGAGTCCGGGTTGACCATCTCCGGCTCGACCCAGAGTCCGAACTGGAGCCCACGGCCGGTGACGTGGTCGATCAGCGGTCCCAGCCCGTCCGGCCAGACCCCGTCGTCGACGAACCAGTCGCCGAGCCCGGCGGTGTCGTTGCGCCGCCCCCGGAACCAGCCGTCGTCGAGCACGAACCGTTCGACCCCCACCTCAACGGCGTGGTCGGCCAGCTCGCGCAGCCGCGTCAGATCGTGGTCGAAGTAGACCGCCTCCCAGACGTTGAGGGTGACCGGGCGGGGCGACGCCGGGTGCCCCGGCCGGGCCCGCAGGTGCGTGTGCAGGACGTCGCTGAGCCCGTCCAGCCCGGCGTCGGACCGGACCGCGTACAGCAGGGGGGTGGCGTACTCGCCGCCGGGGGCGAGCACCACCTCGCCGGGGGCGAGCAGCTCCCCGCCGCCCAGGGTGGACTCGCCGGTGGGCCGCCGTTCGGCGAAGGTCACGTGGTCGCCGCTCCACGCGGTGTGCACCGTCCACACCTCGCCGTGGCCGAAGCCGAAGCCGGCGGTGCCGGCGACCAGCAGCAGCGTCGCGTCGTGCCCGGTCCGGCCGTGCCGGCCCTCGCGGACCCAGGTGCCCATCGGCCAGGGGTGCCGCTGCGGGGACCGTTCCCGGCACCACCGGCCGGTCAGGTCGAGCAGTTCGGTGGCGACCGCCGGGACCGGCAGCACCGGGGTCAGCTCCCGCAGCTCGTACGGGGTGGCGCCGTCGTTGCGCAGCCGGTGCCGCAGCAGCAGCAGACCGGTCGGATCCAGCTCGATCTCGACGGTCAGCGACAGCGCGGCCTGCGGGTCGCGGGCGCGTACGCTCACCCGCGCCGCGCCGCTGTCGCCGCGGCCCGCCGAGGGCCCGCCCGGGTCACCGCCCGGTGGTACCCCGTCGGCGTCCTGCACGTCGACGGAATCCAGGCGGAACGCCGTCGACCAGGCCGCGCCGGCGCGGTGGCCGGCGAGCCCCGGCCGGCCGCTCCAGCCGGCGGAACCCTCCGGCAGCAGCGACAGCACGGTCGGGGCGTCGAAGCTGCTCGGCACCACCGGCGGGACGGTGGCGTCGACCAGCGCGGCGAGCTCGTCGGCGGTGGTCGGGCCGAGATCAGCGCCCCAGTGCACGACCCGGGGCAGTCCCTCACCGCGCGCGTCCAGCACCAGGCTGGTCCGCGCGCGGCGCAGGTGGACGATCGTCATCCCTTGCTCGCTCCCAGGGTCAGACCCCGGACGAACTGCTTCTGCAGCAGGAAGAAGACCACCAGGGTGGGGATCGCGACCAGCACCGAGCCGGCCGAGACCAGGTTGTTGTCGGTGAAGAACTCGCCGCGCAGGTTGTTCAGCGAGCTGGTCACCGGGAACTTGTCGCCGGTGCGCATCAGCACGGTGGCCCAGAAGAACTCGTTGTAGATCCAGGTCACCTCCAGCGTGGCCAGCGCGGCCAGGGCCGGCCGGCACAGCGGCATGGTCACCTGCCAGTACTGCCGCCAGACGCTCGCGCCGTCGACCATCGCGGCCTCGTAGAGGTCGCGCGGCAGCGCCTTCATGTAGTTGCTCAGCACGAAGACGCAGAAGCCGCACTGGAAGGCCACGTTGACCAGGATCAGCCCCCAGTAGCTGTCGTAGAGCAGCTCGGAGTCGCTCATGAACGCCGGCAGTGGCACCTGGGTGAAGAGCCGGAACAGCGGGATCAGCAGGGCCTGCTGGGGCAGCAAGTTCGCCGCGGTGAACAGGCCGAGCAGGACGATGTTGGTCTTCCAGCTGAACCGGGCGATGACGAACGCCACGCACGAGGCGAGGAAGAGCGTCACCAGGACGGCCGGCACGGTGATGTAGGCGGAGTTGAGGAAGTGCTTGCCGAACTCGGCGGTCTGCCAGGCGGTGACGTAGTTGTCGAAGGTCCAGCCGCCGAGCGAGACGTAGCCGTTGGTCGCGGTGTACTCGTAGGACCGCAGCGAGGTCAGCACCGCCCAGAAGATCGGAAAGAGCCACCCGATCGCCACCGCCGCCAGGAAGACGTGCAGGACCACCCGGGCCGGCCGCAGCGGCCGGCGGGACGGGGCCGGGGCGGTGTCCGCCGGCTCGCGGGTCAGGGTCGTGGTGCTCATGCGACCACCTCGCTTCGCTCGGCGGCCGCCTGAGGCTCCACGGCACCGCCCCTGATGATTCGCACGCCGCGCCCGCTCATCGCCGGCCCTCCCGCATCACGGTCGCCAGGTAGATTGTGATGAAGACCAGCGAGACGACCAGCATGATGGTCGCCAGCGCCGACCCGAAGCCGATCCGGCTCGCCTCGCCCACCACGTTCTGGGTGACCAGCGCGGAGAGCAGCTCCAGCCCGTTGCGACCCTTGTTGATGACCCAGACCAGGTCGAACGCGCGCAGCGACTCGATCACCGTCACCACCAGCACGATGATGTTGATCGGCCGCATGACCGGGAAGACCACCCGGAAGAAGGTGCTGGTCTCCGAGGCGCCGTCCACCGCCGCCGCCTCCCGCAGCGACGGGTCCACGCCCTTCAGTCCGGCCAGGTAGAGCAGCATGATGTAGCCGACGTGCCGCCAGCCGGCGGCCACCAGCACGGCCCAGATGTTCACGTTCGGGTCGCCGTACCAGTCGACGTCGGTGCCGAGGACCGCGTTGAGCAGACCCTGGTCGCGGGAGTAGAGCAGCTGCCAGACGAAGCCGATCAGCGCCAGGGAGAGCACCACCGGCAGGTAGAGCGCGGTCTGGTAGAACCGGGTGCCGCGCAGCTCCTTGTCGAGCAGGACGGCCAGGAACATCCCGAACGGGGTGGCCACCGCGAACAGCGCCGCCAGCCAGAGCAGGTTGTTCTGCACGGCCGGCACGAACGGCGGGTAGATGTCGATGACGTCGGCGTAGTTGCGGCCGCCGACCCAGTCGATCTCGCTCACCGGGCCGATGCCGTCCCAGTCGGTGCCGGAGAGCGCCACCGTGGCCAGGGCCGGCAGCCAGACCAGACCGACGACGAGCAACAGCGGTACGAGCACCATGAGCGTGATGACCACGCGGTCGGTGCGGGACAGGAGCCGTAGCCGGCGGCCGCGACCACCCGTGGAGGTGGTGGTCGCGGCCGGGGGCGGCACGGCGCGATCCGCTTGGATCAGGGGCAGGTCGGACACGATGTCCTTCCCCTCTCGCCGTCAGTCAGTGAAGATCGACTTCTTCTGGTTCTCGATGCTGGAGGTGAGCCCGTCGATGTCCTTCGGGTCCTTGATGAACTGCTGGAGCGCCGGGAGGATCACCGTCGAGGCGAAGTCCGGGCGGGTGTCGCGGTCGAGGAACTGGGCGATCTCGGTGGCCGAGCCGACCAGTTCGGCGGCCTTCTTCTGCAGGGCGGTGTAGCCGCTGGTGTCGGCCTCGGTGTTGGCGACCAGGGTGCTCGGGTCGTTCTTCACGGTGATGTCCGCGGCGGCCTTCGAGCCGAGGTACTCCAGCAGCTTCCTGGCGTTCTCCTCCTCCTTGGGCTTGCGCGCCATCATGTAGCCGTCGATCGGCGCGTCCAGGGCCTTCGCCCCGATCGCGGGGTCGATCTCCGGGAAGGTGAAGAAGTCCAGGTCGGACTGCTCCTCGTTGCTGAACTGCTGGGCGACGAAGAGGCCGAGCAGGTACATGCCGCTCTTCTTCTGCTGCAGCGACTGGGCGGCCTCCTGCCAGGTGCGGCCGAGGCTGTCTGGCTGGTGCAGGGGCAGCAGCCCGCGCCAGGTGTCGAAGACCTTCTTGACCTTGTCGGAGGTCCAGGCCTCCTTGCCGGCCATCAGGTCGACGTGGAACTGGTAGCCGTTGATCCGCAGGTTGAGGATGTCGAAGGTGCCCATCGCCGGCCAGCCGTCCTTGTCGGCGAAGGCGATCGGGTTCAGGCCGTCCTTCTTCATCTCCGTGGACAGCGTGGTCAGCTCGTCGAGGGTCTTCGGCACCTGGTAGCCGTTCTGCTGCCAGACCGACTTGCGGTAGAAGACCGCCCACGGGTAGTACGACGCCGGGACGAAGTACTGCTTGCCGTCGTCGCCGGTCGACGCCTTCTTGAACGCCTCCGACTGCCCGGAGAGCTTGCCCCAGACGTCGCTGACGTCACCGGCGAGGCCCTTGGCGGCGAAGAACCGCATCCGGTAGCCGGCGAACCACGTGAACACGTCGTCCGGCTTGCCCTGGAGATAGTTGTTGATGTTCTCCTGGAACGTGTTGTGGTCGACCGTGTTGACCGCGACCTGGAGGCCGGACGAGCTCTGGAAGCCGTCCGTGACCTTCGCGATCACCTCCTTGGGCTTCGGGTCGGACTGGTTGGAGCCCAGCGACACCGTCTTGGACGCCGATCCGCCGGAGTCGGAGTCGCCGCAGCCGGCGAGCAGGCCCGTGCCGAGCAGGGCGCCGGTGCCGGCGGCGCCGGCCAGCAGCGAACGGCGGTTGAGGCCGGACACGGAGGGGGGTACGAGCCGGGCGAGGTGCTCGGCTTGGGTTCGGGGACGGGACATGGTGCCTCCTGCGGATGAAGAGGTGTGCCCGAGGGCCGTCGGTGGTGGCGGGGTGTCCGGCAACCGCGATCCCACATCCGGATCCATCGTGAATCCACATTGGCGAACACGAACTGCCAGAGGCGCCTCAAGCTACTCGCCCTTCGAGCGCTGTCAAGGGGGTGGCAGGAGCTCGATAACCCAGTCGTGACAAGGCCGTTATGAGGTAAACGTTGGAAAACCATTCGATGTTGGAAACTGTTGACTTGCCTTCCCGGTCGGGGCACGCTCTGCTCTCATGCGGCGATGGCAGGGCGAGGACATCTGGTTCGGCGCCGACTACAACCCCGAACAGTGGCCCGAGCACACGTGGGTCGAGGACGTCGAGCTGATGCGGCGCGCCGGGGTCAACCTGGTGTCGGTCGGCATCTTCTCCTGGGCCCTGCTGGAGCCCGTCCCGGGCAGGTTCGAGTTCGGCTGGCTGGACCGGGTGCTCGACCTGCTGCACGCCGGTGGGATCTCGGTCGACCTCGCCACCGCCACCGCCAGCCCGCCGCCGTGGCTGGCGCAGCGCCACCCCGAGACGCTGCCCCGGCGGGCCGACGGCGCGATCCTCTGGCCCGGCGGCCGGCAGGCGTACTGCCCCAGCTCGCCGGTGTTCCGCGAGCGCTCGCTCGCCCTGGTCGAGGCCGTCGCCACCCGCTACGCCGCGCACCCGGCCGTGGTGATGTGGCACATCTCCAACGAGCTGGGCTGCCACAACGTGCACTGCTACTGCGACGTCAGCGCCGAGGCCTTCCGCCGCTGGCTGCGCGAGCGGTACGGCGACCTGGACGGCCTCAACGACGCCTGGGGCACCGCCTTCTGGAGCCAGCGCTACGGCGACTGGGCCGAGGTCAACCCGCCCCGGCTCGCGCCGACCTTCGCCAATCCCACCCAGCAGCTGGACTTCCTGCGCTTCTCCTCCGACGAGCAGCGGGCCCAGCTGCGCGCCGAGCGCGAAGCGCTGGGCCGGCTCGTCCGCCAGCCGATCACCACCAACTTCATGATCGGCACCGGCATCAAGTACCTCGACTACCACTCCTGGGCCGCCGACGTGGACCTGGTCGCCAACGACCACTACCTGACCGCGGCCGACCCGGACTCACACCTCGGGCTGGCGCTGGCCGCCGACCACACCCGGGGCGTCGCCGGCGGCGAGCCGTGGCTGCTGATGGAGCACTCCACCAGCGCGGTCAACTGGCAGCCGCGCAACGTGGCCAAGACCCCCGGGCAGCTGCGCCGCAACAGCCTGGCGCACGTGGCGCGCGGCGCCGACGGCGTGCTCTTCTTCCAATGGCGGGCCTCCCGCGCCGGCGCGGAGAAGTTCCACTCCGCGCTGGTGCCGCACGCCGGCCCGGAAACCAAGGTGTACCGCGAGGTATGCCGGCTCGGTGCCGACCTGAAGGCGCTGGCCGAGGTGCGCGGCAGCCGGGTCGACGCCGAGGTGGCGATCCTGTTCGACTTCGAGGCGTGGTGGGGCGCCGAGCTGGACTCGCACCCGAGCGCCGACGTCGAGTACGCCGACCGGCTCCGCGCGCTGCACCACTCGCTGTGGCGGGCCGGGGTCACCGCCGACGTGGTGCACCCGTCGGCGGACCTGTCCGGCTACCGCCTGGTGCTGGCCCCCACCCTCTACCTGGTCCGCGACGCCGACGCCGAGGCGTTGCGCGCCTTCGTCGAGGCCGGCGGCACGGCGCTGGTGACCTACTTCAGCGGCATCGTCGACGAGCACGACCACATCCGCCTCGGCGGCTACCCGGGCGCGTTCCGGGACCTGCTCGGGGTCCGGACGGAGGAGTTCTTCCCGCTGCGGGCGGGGGAGCGGGTCAACCTGGACGACGGCTCCATCGCCGACATGTGGACCGAGTGGCTGCACGCCGACGACGCCGAGGTGCTCGCCTCGTACGCCGACGGGCCGCTGCCGGGCGTGCCGGCGCTGACCCGGCGCACCGTCGGCGCGGGCGCGGCGTTCTACGTCGGCACCCGGCTCGACACGGCCGCCACCGACCGGCTCGTGGCCCGGCTGGTGGCCGAGTCGGGGGTCCGCCCGGCGGTCGAGGCGCCGGCCGGTGTGGAGGTGGTCCGCCGCCGAGACGGTGGCCGCAGCTGGCTGTTCGCCATCAACCACACCGACGACGAGGCCCGGCTCGACCTCACCGGCACCGAGCTGCTCACCGGTGAGCGGTGCGCCGGTGAGCTGGTCGTGCCGGCCGGGGAGGTGGCCGTGGTCCGCGAGGACCCGACCGCCGAGCCGGCCTGAGGCCCCTGCAGTGACGGCCCGAAGGAGGTTCCCCGGATGCTCGCCCAGCAGCGGCAGACCGCCATCCTCGATCTGATCCGGCAGCGCGGCGGCGTCCGGGTCAGCCACCTGGTGAGCCGGTTCGGCGTCTCCGACATGACCATCCGTCGCGACCTGGAGGTGCTGGCCGAGCGGGGCCTGGTCGACAAGGTCCACGGTGGCGCGACCCTGGCCGGTCCCGGCTCCGCCGAGGAGCCCGGCTTCGCGGCCAAGTCGATCCGGCAGCAGGCCGAGAAGCGGGCCATCGCCGAGCGGGCGGCCACCCTGGTCGAGCCCGGCATGGCCATCGCCCTCTCCGCCGGCACCACCACCGCCGCGGTGGCGTCGCTGCTCGCCGACATCCGCGGCCTGACCGTGGTGACCAACTCGATCCCCGTCGCCGACGCGCTCTACCAGAACCCGCGCGCCGACCAGACCGTGGTGCTGACCGGCGGCATCCGCACCCCGTCGGACGCGCTGACCGGGCCGGTGGCGGAGGCGGCGATCAGCTCCCTCAACGTCGACCTGCTCTTCCTCGGCGTGCACGGGATGAGCCCGCGCACCGGTTTCACCACCCCCAACCTGCTGGAGGCGGGGATCAACCGGTGCCTGATCAACGCCTCCCGGCGGCTGGTGGTGCTGGCCGACCACACCAAGTGGGAGACCATCGGCATCGCCACCATCGCGCCGCTCTCCGACGCCGACGTGCTGATCACCGACGGCAGGCTGCCGGCGGAGGGGCGGGCGCAGATCGGCGACGAGGTCGGCGAGCTGGTCGTCGTCGAGGTGGACTGACCGCCACGCTTCACAGGCGCCTCTCAGGGCATCTGGATAAGGTCCGCATGAACGGCCCGTCCCACCGGTGGGACGGGCGGATCGGTAACCCGGGAGTTCCGATGGTCTTCAAGAAGATGTTGAGCGCGTTCGGCGTGGGCGGTCCCAGCGTGGACACCGTCCTGTCGAACCCGAACACCCGGCCCGGCCTGACCCTTGAGGGCCAGGTCAACCTGCTCGGCGGGGACGCCCCAGCGAGCATCGAGCAGGTCGTCGTCGGCCTGGTCACCCGGGTCGAGATCGAGAGCGGCGACAGCGAGTACGCCGGCGTCATGGAGTTCCTCCGGCTGCCGGTCAGCGGCCCGCTCCAGCTCGCCCCGAAGCAGCAGCTCGCCATTCCGTTCCAACTGCCGGTGCCGTGGGAGACCCCGATCACCGACGTCTACGGCCAGCGCCTGCGCGGCATGACGATGGGGCTGCGCACCGAGCTGGCGATCGCCCGGGCGGTGGACAAGAGCGACCTCGACCAGGTCAACGTGCACCCGCTGCCGGTGCACGAGCGGATCCTGGAGGCGTTCCAGCGGCTCGGGTTCCGGTTCAAGCACGCCGACCTGGAGCGCGGCCACATCCGGGGCACCCAGCAGACGCTGCCGTTCTACCAGGAGATCGAGTTCTTCGCCGCGCCCCAGTACGCGCAGAGCATCACCGAGGTGGAGCTGACCTTCGTCACCAGCCAGCACGGGGTCGACGTCATCCTGGAGTGCGACAAGCGCGGCGGCTTCCTCAGCGCCGGGCACGACGCCTTCGGCCGGTACCAGGTCTCGCACGCCGACGCCGACCGGGTCGACTGGGCGGAGGTCGTCGACGGCTGGCTGCGCGAGACGACCTCCCGCTACGGCAGCCTGCGCGCCCAGGGCTTCGGCAACCCGTACGCCCACGGGCGCGGTCGTGGCCACGGCGCGGGCGGCATGGTCGCCGGCGCGGCGCTCGGCGTCGCCGGCGGCCTGGTGGCCGGCGAGATGATCGACGAAGCCTTCGAGGGCGACTTCGGTGGGGACTTCGGCGGCTTCGAGGAGTAGGGCGGACCGGACACACACGACGGTGGCCTCCGGGACGTGTTCCCGGAGGCCACCGTGTGCCGTGGCGCGCGATGCCCGGTCAGTGCCGGGCCTTGCGCTCCTCGCTGCTGCGGAAGTTGCTGCCCGCCTTGGCCAGACCACGGCTACCGAGGTAACCGAGGGTCAGCAGCGTGATCAGGAACCAGGCGTTGTCGGCCCGGAAGATGTCCACGCCGGCGGTGTTCCGACCGGCCAGCTGCGATGCGGCCAGCACTCCGATCACGGCCGCGATGTAGACCCAGAACTCGGTGGTCCGCAGCGACGGCTTGGTCTCCGTGCCGGGTGCCTGCACGGCTTCCCGACGCCCGTCCTGCATCATCGGCATCGGACGGGTGGGTGTCTCCTGGACCGCGCGGTCCTGGATCGTCCGGTTCTGCGTCTCCGTGGTCGGCCGGTTCATCGGCCGGGTGGATGCAGCCTGCGTGCTCATCTGGTCCTCCTCAGGATGCGATGAGGCGTACCTGCAGTCCCTCGCCCCGCTACCGCGTTTCGGCCACGGCACGGTTCGCGTTCATGGCGGGGGCACCCTCCGACTACCCGACGGGCCGGGGCAGTAACGCCCGTCCCCGGCCGGAAATCCGCCCCGCGCGGCGCCGCCCGCGCGGGTACGCCTCAGCGGAGGCCGTTGCGGATCGCCACGGTGACCAGCGGGTCCGGGTCGTCGGTGACGATGCCGTCCACGCCGAGGTCGATGACCCGCCGCATCACCGCCGCGTCGTTGACGGTGTACGCGACCACGGTGAGCCCGTACCGGCGCTGGAGGGCGCGGACGTCCGGTCCGTGGAGGTATGCCGGGTCCGGTCGCAGGTACCAGTCGGTCGAGGAGACCGTGCCCTGCGGGTCGGGCACCTGCCAGTCCGCCAGACCGGCGCCGCCGTGCCGGTCCGGCTTCCGGGCGTACGTGATGGTCCGCCAGTCGTCGTCCCCTGCGGGGCGGGCGGTCACCGCACCGGCCGGACAGCATGGTCACCGGGCACGGCCGGCGCGGGACGCTCGGGTGAACCGGCGGTGCGGGTTTGGCGGGCCGGCCGTCGGGCACGCAGAAAGACCGACATTCTGCGAGGTGAGCAACGTGCGTGAGGACGACATGCGACAGGACGCCGCCCGGCGGGCCGAGAACCGGATCGCCGGCGGCGCGTACGGCGAGGGCGCCCTCGACGAGGTGACCGTGCCTCCCACCGACGTGCAGCGGGTCATCCAGGACACCGACCCCGAGGACCCGGCCCACGTCCGCGTCGATCCGCAGGTGCTGCGCGACGGCGGCCCCACCCGGGGTCAGGGCGCGATCACCACGACCGGGGGCACCGCCGGCCCGGCGAGCGTCCGCCGGCTGGCCCGCCAGCCCGAGCGCAACCGGGGCAAGGTCGCTCCCACCACGACGGGCGACGCCACCACCGGCGGCATGAGCACCCCCACCGGCGGCTCGACGAGCGACCAGTCCACCACCGCCACCGGCCCCGGAAACTCCACCACGGAATAACCCACCGACCCCACCACCGGGAGGGGCGGCGCCACCGGCGCCGCCCCTCCCGCACTCCCCACCCGGCCCCCCGTACCGGTGATCATGAGGTTGACGGCCGATTCGATCTCCCGGAGCCCCGCCAACCTCATGATCGTCGCCGGCTGGGTCAGGTGGGGCGGAGGATGCCTAGGCGTTGGGTGGCGCGGGTGAGGGCGACGTAGAGGTCGCTGCGGCCCCTCGGGGACTCCCGCACGATCCGGTCGGGGTCGACCAGGAGGACCGAGTCGAACTCCAGGCCCTTCGCCTGGGCGACGGTCAGCACCACCACCCGGCTCTCCAGCTCCGGGTGCTCGCCGACGGCCGCCTCGGGCAGCGCGGCGGTGAGCGCGGCGCCGAGATCGTCGACCCGGCCGGCCGGGACGATCACCCCGAGCCGGCCGTCGTCGAGGCCCGCGGCCTCCCGGGTCGCGGTGTCGACCAGCTCCGCCGCCAACCGCTCGGCCGCCACCGCGCGGTCCCACGGCGGCACGCCGCTGGAGCGTACGGAGCGGGGCGGGCTCAGCGACGGGTCGATCTCGGCCAGCACCTCGGCGGCGACCGCCATGATCTCGGCCGGGGTGCGGTAGCTGACGGTCAGCTCCTCCAGCCGCCACCGCTGCGCCACGTACGGCTCCAGCGCGTCTGCCCAGGAGGGGGTGCCGGCCAGTGCGCCGGTCTGCGCCACGTCACCGACGATGGTCATCGAGCGGCTCGGGCAGCGGCGCATCAGCAGCCGCCACGCCATCGGCGACAGCTCCTGCGCCTCGTCGACGATGACGTGCCCGAACGCCCAGCTCCGGTCGGCCGCGGCCCGCTGGGCGGTGGTCAGCCGGTCCGCCTCCTCCTGCCGCTCCAGCAGCCGGTCGGCGTCGATCAGGTCGGTCACGCCGAGGATCTCACCGCCGTCGGCCTCGTCCTCCACGTCGATCGACCGGGAGCCCCGGGCGATCTCCAGCACGCCCTCGGCGTACTCCCGTTGCAGCTCGCGGATCCGCTCCCGGCGGGCCGCTGCGGCCCGCTCGTCCTCGCCGAGCAGCTCGGCCGCCTCGTCGAGCAGCGGCACGTCCGCCGGCGTCCAGCCGGCCTGCCCGCCGTGCAGCAGGGCCCGCTCGGCGTCGGTGAGCATCGGCGCGGCGACGGCGATCCGGTCGGTCGAGGCGTACAGGTCGGCGAGCAGGCGCTGCGGGGTGAGCACCGGCCAGAGCTGGTCCAGCGCGGCCCGCACCTCGGGCTCGTCGCGCAGCTCCCGGCGGATCTCGGCCAGGTCGGCCTCGTCGAGCAGGTTCTCCCCGCCCAGCGGGTCGGCGCCGATCCGCTCGGCGACCTGGGCGGCGAGCGCGTGCACGACCTCGGTGTCGAAGAGCGCCCGGGCCAGGTTGTGCGGCCGGCCGGAGCGGCGGGCGCGGTCCCGGGCGGCCCGGACGGTCTCCGGGTCCAGCCGGAGGATCTCCCGCTGCGGAAGCTCGATCTCCAGCGGCTCCTCGGGCACCCACTGCCGGTCGCGGACGGCGGCGGCCAGCACGTCGGCCATCACCGTTCGCCCCTTGAGCGCCGCCGCCTCGGCCGGTTCGGCCCGCCGGGCACTGACGCCGGGGAAAAGGTCGCCCTGGGTACGCAGCAGCACGCCCGTCTCGGCCAGCGCCGGCAGCACCTGTGAGATGTAGCGCAGGAACGTCGCGTTCGGGCCGACCATCAGCACGCCCCGGGTGGAGAGCTCCCGCCGGTGCGTGTAGAGCAGGTAGGCGGCCCGGTGCAGCGCCACGGCGGTCTTGCCGGTGCCCGGACCGCCCTGCACGACCAGCACACCCGGCAGGTCGGCGCGGATGATCCGGTCCTGTTCGCCCTGGATGGTCTCCACGATGTCGCGCATCCGGCCCGTCCGGCCGGCGTTGAGCGCGGCGAGCAGCGACGCCTCGCCGGTCAGCTCCTCGTGCGCGGTGGGGGAGGCGGTGGCCAGGTCGAGCACCTCGTCGTTGAGCGCGGTGACCTTGCGCTGCCGGGTCCGCAGGTGCCGGCGACGCCGCACCCCCTGTGGGTTGGCCGCGGTGGCGAGGTAGAAGGCGCGGGCCGCCGGGGCCCGCCAGTCCATCAGCAGCGGGTCGTAGTCGCCCTCGGTGTCGAAGATGCCGATGCGGCCGATGTAGTGGCGCGCGTCGTCGTCGGTGTCCAGCCGGCCGAAGCAGAGGCCGTTCTCCACCGCGGAGAACTGCTCGACCTGGTCGGCATACATCCGCACCGCGCTGTCGCGCTGGGAACGGTCCTGCAGGGTGCCGCCGGTCGCCCGCAGCTCCCCGGTCAGCCGCCGCGACGCCTGCTCACGCAGCCCGTCCAGCCGTCCGTAGAGCATCGAGACGTATTCCTGCTCGCTGCCGATCTCGTCATCGAGCTGCAATTCCGCGGAATCGCCGGAGTGCCTTGACAAGCCGTCTCCCAATTGGTTAGTATCTTTCTCGGAACGGCCTTTGACGGCCGTTCTTTTTGTTGCCTGAACTGAGAAAGATACCGCGCGTCCGCCCTGCGGACCAAGCGCGCCGGGCCCACGCCACAGACCGCCGGACGGCAGCGGTCGGGGGCCCGCGCCACGCGGACCCCCGACCGTGCGGGCCTCGGCCCTCAGCCCTCAGCCAGTGGGGCTCAGCCCCGGGCCACCTCGTAGAGCCGCTCCGGCGTCACCGCGCCGGCGAGCACCCGGCCGTCGTCGGTGACCAGCACGCTGAACAGCTTCCCGGTGAGCAGCCGACCGCTGCCCCAGTCACCCTTGACCGCCGGCAGCCCGCCGAGCAGCGCACCGACGTCCGGCGCGCCCTCCTCGGCAGCCACACCCCGGTCCGGGCCCGCGCCGGCGCCGCCCGTGCGCGCGACCACCACGGTGGCCCAGCCGGTCCCGACGGTACGCACGTCCGGCCGCTCGCCGTCGGCGGGCTTCGCCCGCTCGGTGGCGGCGCGATCGGTGTCGACCTTCTCCTCGGTCACCTTCACCCCCGGCGGCGGGTTGAAGGCGAACTGGTCGGCGTCCGGCCGGGCGTAGTCGACCTGGGTGAAGGCCATCTCGAACGCCGGCTGGTCGCTGCCGTCGGCGAAGACCTCGAAGCGCAGCGGCACGTGCTGCCGCGCGTCGATGGCGATCCGCACCTGGTGCACCAGCGAGGTGGTGTCGCGCGGAGCGAGGACCAGCTCGTAGGCGTCCCGGCCGGCGACCGTGGCGGAGCGGCCGACGCTCACCTCGGTGCTCGGGTCGATCGCGGCGAGGGCCATGTCGGCCGCGGCCTGCGGGGTGGCCGGCAACTCCTGCGGCGCGTCCCGGTCGTCGCCGGCCGGCAGCGTGCGGTGGGTGGCAGTGTTGGTGCGGCTGCTCCAGGTCCACACGTCCCGGCCGTTGCGGATCACGTCCTGCTCACCGAGGGTGCCCAGCAGCGCTACCCGCTGCCGGTCGGGCCCGGAGTGCCAGACCCGCAGCGTGTGCGTGCCGGCCAGCAGGCTGGTCAGGTCGCCGCCGGCGACCAGCCCGGCCAGCGGCGGCAGGCCCAGGTCGGCGCGTTGCACGACGGTGCCGGAGAGCCCCTCCAGCCGGGAGGTCTGCAGGTCGACCAGGAGTTGGGCGGCGGTACGGGGTGGCAGGCTCGGCTCGGCCTGGGCGGCGAACGTGCCGATCGCGGCACCGCCGCCGATGACGGTCACGGCGGCGGTCACCGGGACCAGCCACCGCAGGACGGGACGGCTCTTCAGGATGGACATTGGTGGGCACCTCCTGGGGACATCCTGCCCGGTCGACGCTGTGAGGGCGCTGAGACGACCGTACGGTCACCGGCGCGGGGGTGGCACCCTTGGGGGCGTGCGGTTGCTGGTGGTGGAGGACGAGTCCCGGTTGGCGTCCGCCCTGCAACGGGGCCTGCAGGCCGAGGGGTTCGCCGTCGACGTGGCCGCCACCGGCCCGGCGGGGCTGGACGCCGCCCGGCACGGCGGCTACGACGCGATGGTCCTCGACGTGATGCTGCCCGGCCTCTCCGGCTACGAACTGGTCCGCCGGCTGCGCGCCGAGGAGCACTGGCTGCCGGTGCTGATGCTCTCCGCCAAGGACGGCGAGTACGACCAGGCCGACGGGCTGGACTGCGGGGCCGACGACTACCTCACCAAGCCCTTCTCGTACGTGGTGCTGCTGGCCCGGCTGCGGGCGCTGCTGCGCCGTGGCGCCCCGCAGCGCCCGGCGGTGCTCGCGGTCGGTGACCTGACCCTCGACCCGGCCCGGCGTCGGGTGACCCGGGCCGACGCCGAGGTGGCGCTGACCGTCCGGGAGTTCGCGCTGCTGGACTACCTGATGCGTCGCCCGGGCCAGGTGGTCTCCAAGACCGAGCTGCTGGACCACGTCTGGGACGCCAGCGTGGAGACCGCCCCGAACGCGGTCGAGGTCTACGTCGGCTACCTGCGCCGCAAGATCGGCCGGGAGCGGCTGGAGACGGTCCGCGGCGCCGGCTACCGGCTCGCCACGTGACCGTCGGCCGGCGTCCGCGCGCCGTGGCGCCCCA
>NZ_JAMOKF010000160.1 GCF_023656545.1 Micromonospora phytophila
TGGTTTAGTCGCCTTTGCTCGTACCGAAGGCCCTTCACCATGTCACGCCGCCACGCCGGCAACGAGCGCGATCATCAATCTCTTGCGCGATCCGCCGACACCCCGAACCCCTTATTTACCAGGCTCTAAGAGGTCCTAACAAAGTTCTTGTACAGCGCGAGCAGGGTCCGCTCGTGATCCTCCGGTGCGAGCGGCAGCTCCCACACGGCCTGCATGACGTAGGCGCGATCGACGTCGAACCATCGCGCACTGTCGCACGGGGACTCGAACTCGCGCTGCGGTGCCGGCAGTGCCCCGAACTGCTTCCGCGCGGCGTCGGCGGCGACCTCCCGTACGATCGCCCGCGTCCGGTCCCGCGACATCTCCTCCGGCGGCTGCGGCGCATCATGGTCGTCCACGGTGCAGCCCGTCGCCAGTCCCCATGCCCAACAGCGCCCCCGCCACCCTGAGAAGACGTCGCATGGGCGGCATCCTATGGGTGCTAGGGCGACTCCTGCCGCTGTAGGGGCCGGGCACACACGGGGCACAAGACGCCGTGAAACGTCATTAACCATTGACCAACCATGAAGCCCGAGGCGCCGTGCGAGCAGCAACCCGCCGACACGCGGAACGATCGGATGAGGGGGTGGCGTGCCCACCCCAAGCCCGGACAGGTTGAGGAGACATGCGCACCACGACGGTCGGCGACGTGAAGATCCTGCTGCCGGACCTTGACCCGGACGACCTCGACAGGGTGACCGAACTGGCCGATGGCCTCACCGAGGCTTCCGTCGAGGGTGCATCGTGGCGCGGTGTGCGGCTGGAGGACTGCCGCATCCGCAGCAGCCGGATCACCGGCGGCGACCTCAGCGAGAGCACCTGGGAAGCCGGCAGCCTCTACGGCTGCGAAGTCACCCGCACCGACTTCTCCGGTGCCACCCTGACCGGCATCACCATCGAGCGGTGTGCGATCACCGGTTCACGGTTCACCGGCACCAGACTCACCGACGTACGCCTCAAGGACGTCCTGTTCGACGGCTGCCGCTTCGACTATGCCACCTTCCAGCGTGTCACTGCCGCCGGCTCGGTCGCCTTCACCGACTGCACCCTCACCCACAGCACCTGGTCCACCTGCCGACTTCCGGGAATCGCGCTGCGGTTGTGCGACCTCGCCGGCTTGGAGCTGAACTCCTGCCACCTCGACGGCGCTGACCTGCGGTCCAGCAGCCTCCGAGGGCTCAAGGCGCCACTGGACAACCTGTCGGGGGTCACCCTCGCCGAGGGCCAGCTTCCTGACCTCACCCAGCTCGCCGTCACCGCCCTGGGCCTAACCGTCCGCAACGACTGACGTGCGGATTGGTGGACAGCGGCCCGGACTCGAACCGTCCGCCACTACCTCGATGACGCCGACCACGCCCGCCACTGCTCAGCCATCGCCGCGTTCACCGGAATCTCCTCCTTCGCGGCCACGATCTCCTGTTGATCCGCGTTCAGAACGAACCGATCGGCCGTATTTCCCGTGTTGATGGTCAGGGTCGCAAACCAGAGTCACGGAGGCAGGATGCCCACGGTTCGAACTGGTCCGGTAATCGGATTGATCGTGCAGATCGTCCTGCTGGCGGTGCTCGCCGGGACGGTCGGCCTCGGCGCGGCGGGGTGGTTGGCGGGGCTGGGGTACGGGGTGGTCCTGTGCGCCCTGCTCAGCCGGGGGTTGACCCGAACGGGTGCGCGCGGTCTCGGCCCGGCCGACCGGGTGACCCTGGGCCGGGCGATCCTCGTCGGCGGCGTGACGGCACTGGCGGCGGAGTCGTTCGACCGGCCGGCACCGGTCGCGCTGATGGGCGCCCTCACCGCCGTGGCGCTGGCGCTCGACGCGGTGGACGGGTACACGGCCCGACGTACCGGCACCACCAGCGAGCTGGGCGCCCGCTTCGACATGGAGATCGACTCTTTCCTGGTGCTGGTGCTATGTGTCCACGTGGCACCGTCGGCGGGCGGATGGGTGCTCGCGATCGGCGCGATGCGGTACGCCTTCGTCGCCGCGAGCTGGGTGCTGCCGTGGATGCGTGGCTCGTTGCCGCCGCGCTACTGGCGCAAGGTCGTCGCGGCGACCCAGGGTGTGTTCCTGATGGTGGTGATGGCCGACGTGCTGGACAGGCCGGTGACGATCGCCGTGCTGGTGGTGTCGCTGGCGCTGCTCGTCGAGTCGTTCGGCCGCGACGTCGGGTGGCTGTGGACGACCCGCCGCGCCCGCCGGGCCTCGACCGGCCAGGACACCCCGGCCTACCTGGGCACGCGAGAGATCCCGATCCGTTCGGGCACGCTGGCCCACTCGGGGCGTCTGCCCGGCCAGGGGATCCAGGGCTTCCCTGCCTACCAGGACACCGGCTCCGCGCGGGGCGGGCCGGCCGAGGGGACGACGGGTGAGCCGCCGTGGCACGAACGGCCGAAGGTCACCGCGGCCCGGGACCGGATCGTCCGGGTCTGAGCCCGCGCCCCGATGCTGCGCCACCACGATCACCCGGAAGGACGCTCCAGTTGTCGCTTTTGACTCGGGTACGCCGGCTGCCGACCCAGCGACGGAGGGCGGTGCGGGACGACCCGGCGGCGGGCGAAAACCTCGGCGGTACGCCGGGCGGTGCCGCCGACGACGGCCCCGGCGCCGCGGGCCGGACGAAGCATTCCGTCCGGTCCCGGCTGGCGACCGTCCTGGCCGCGCTGCTGGTGCTGCTCGCGCTCACCGCGCCGTACGACTTCGGCCGCCTCACGCCGGGCGCGTTCGTGCGGATCCCCCTGGAGGCGCTGCTGGTCGTCGCCCTGCTGCTCGCACTGCCACCCCGCGGGAGTCGGCTGGTCGCGACGCTCGCCGGGGTGGCCCTGGGCCTGCTGGGCGTGCTGAAGCTGCTCGACCTGGCGTTCTCGGCATCGCTCAGCCGGGCCTTCGATCTGGTGCTCGACTGGGCGCTGCTCGACGAGGCGTTCGGTTTCGTCTCCGAGTCGTTCGGCCGGCCCGGCGCGGTCGGCGCCGCTGTCGGCCTGGCGCTGGTCGCCGTCGCCCTGCCCGTCCTGGTCACGTTGTCGGTGCTGCGGCTGAGTCGCCTGGTCGTCCGGCACCACACCGGCACCACCCGGGTCGTCGCGGCGATGGTGGTCGTCTGGGTGGCGTGCGCCGCGTTCGGCGTCCAGGTGGCTCCGGGCGTACCGGTCGCCGACACCTCGGCGACGACGCTGGCCAACGGCCACGGGTTCCAGGTGCGCCTGCGTCTGAACGACCGGAAGACGTTCTCCGCCGCGATCGGGGCCGACGCGTTCCGGGACACGCCGGGCGACCAGCTGCTGACGGCGCTGCGCGGCAAGGACGTGGTCGTCGCCTTCGTGGAGAGCTACGGCCGGGACGCGGTCGAGGACCCGGAGTTCGCGCCGCAGGTCGGTGCGGTTCTCGACGACGGGACCAGCCGGCTGCGCTCGGCCGGTTTCGCCGCGCAGAGCGGCTTCCTCACCTCGCCGACGTTCGGCGGCGGCAGTTGGCTGGCCCACGCCACGCTGCTCTCCGGCCTCTGGATCGACAACGACCAGCGCCACCGCACCCTGCTGGCGAGCGACCGGATGACCCTGGGCGGCGCCTTCCGGCGGGCGGACTGGCAGACCGTGGGTGTGATGCCCGCCGTCACCAGGGCGTGGCCGGAGGGGGCCTTCTACGGCTACGACCGGTTCTACGACGCCAACACGCTCGCCTACCGCGGCCCGAAGTTCAGCTTCGGCACGATGCCCGACCAGTACACCCTGTCCAGCTGGCAGCGACTGGAGCAGGCGAAGCAGGACGGCCCGGCGGTGATGGCGGAGATCGCGCTGGTGTCGAGTCATTCCCCCTGGACGCCCGTCCCGCGGTTGATCGACTGGACCGACGTCGGTGACGGCGCGATCTTCCGCGACGCCGCTGGCGGCGCGAAGGGCGCGACGCGGCGCAGCACCACCCGGATCCGGGCGGACTACCGGCGCTCCATCGAGTACACGCTGAGCACGTTGATCTCCTATGTGGAGACCTACGGTGACGACGACCTGGTGTTCGTCTTCCTCGGCGACCACCAGCCCGCCCCGGTGATCACCGGCCAGAATGCCAGCCACGACGTGCCGATCACGATCATCACCCGCGACCGGGCCGTGCTGGACCGGATCTCCGGGTGGGGCTGGCAGGACGGGCTGAAGCCCGGCCCGCAGGCTCCGGTCTGGCGGATGGACGCCTTCCGGGATCGGTTCCTGACCGCCTTCGGGCCGTGAGCCCGGCCGACCTCCCGCCCCCCTCACGGATTGAACGGATAGATGACGGACACGTTCGCCAGCAGGATCGCGGCGCTCAGGAACGATCCGGCCACGGCCCTCCTGCGCCGGTCGTTGGACTTCTACTACGGAGACCCCGAGCGCGACGCGAAGATGGACGCCTTCTACTCCCGTTTCGTCACGAGCGGGGACCTCGTCTTCGACATCGGCTCCCACGTGGGTGACCACATCGGCAGTTTCCGCCGCCTCGGGGCGCGGGTCGTCGCCGTGGAGCCGCAGCCGGTCTGCCTGCGCGCCCTGCGTGCCATCTACGCTGGCGACGATCAGGTCACGGTGGTCGAGGCGGCGTGCGGCGCAGTCGCCGCAAGAGTGCGCTTCCATGTCAACTCCGCCAACCCCACCGTGTCGACCGCCTCCTCCCACTTCGTCCGGGCGGCGGAAGGTGCGGGCGGGTGGGAGGGCCAGGTGTGGGACTCGGAGATCGAGGTCCCGGTCGTCACCTTCGACGCGCTGATGGACCGGTACGGCGTGCCGACCTTCGCCAAGATCGACGTGGAGGGTTTCGAGGACGCGGTGCTGGCCGGCCTGAGCCGCCCGCTGCCTGCCCTCTCGTTCGAGTTCACCACGATCGCGCGCGCGGTGGCCCACCGGTGTCTCGACCGCCTGACCGCGCTCGGCTTCGACGGCTTCGACGTCGCGCTGGGCGACGACAAGTCGATGACGTTCCAGCGCTGGATGTCCGCGGACGACATGGCGGCACACCTGCTCGCGCTGCCGCACGACGCGAATTCCGGCGACGTGTACTGCGTGTCCCGGGACGTTGCGGCCACCAGCCACGATCCGTCGGGCGTGGCTGGCCACCAGTAGCAGAGGCCTTCACCCGCGACGCGATCCCGCTGCGCCGGGCGGGTCGACCCCGGACGCGGACACCGGCTTTCCCTGGGCTCGGCCATCAGCAACTCGCCGTCACCGGTTGGCAGGAACGTCCACGCGGGTCGGTGCTGTCCTCGCGGTCCGGGTTGGCTTGGCCGGGCGCTTGCGGAGCGCCCACTCGGTCACGGCAAGGTTGATCACCCAGCCTGCGACCATCAGCAGCGTTCGGCCGAGCCCGTCCGGTTGGCCGACCAGCAGAATCCAGGGCAGGTGGGTGAGGACTTGAGTACCTGCCCCGAGACCGATCGCGTAGCCGCGGGCCATCCAGGCACGGTGACGGGCGATGTCCCGGCGCCGGATGGCGGCGACGCCGAGGACGATGCAGCCGATCATGGCCGAGCCGAATACGAGCCGGACGCCGGTCAGGAGTTGGTCATCGATGGGAGGGCGGGGATAGAACAGCGTCATCCACAGACCCGACAGTGCCGCGGCGAGCCCGAGGGGGATCAGCAGCCGGCCGGCGGCGCGGTGCCAGCCGGGCCTGCGGCGGCGCAGGCCGCGGGCGAACTGGGAGGCGCCCAGCAGGCAGTACAAGCTGGCGCCGACGATGTGCACCAGCACGGGTGCCGGCGAGGCGAAGAACCGGGCGTTGTGCGGCGTGACCGTCGCACCACCACCGGTCAGTTCGGCGAACCGGGCGGCGCCGGCGATCACCGGAACGGCGCTGAGCATGATCAGTCCTACGGGCACCAGCCACTCTCGCTTGGTGGAGGAGATCACGCGCAGTCCCTTCATCATTCCGGCCCGTCCTTCGGCCGGCCATGTCTGAACGACATGAAGGTGTACGGCGTACACCGCTGCGTCAGAGTATGGTGTACGGCGTACACCGTCAAGCGTCGGGGTGTCGGTCGGCAAGTGTCCGAGAGGAAGGCGATCGCGATGGCCCAGCAGGTGGACGGTCCGCGTCGGGCCCCCCTCAACCGGGACCGCGTGCTGCGCGCCGCCGTCGTGCTCGCCGACGAGGCCGGGATCGAATCGCTGAGTATGCGCAACCTCGCCCAGGAACTGGGTGTGGTGCCGATGGCGCTCTACAAACACGTGGCCAACAAGGAACAGCTCCTCGACGGCATGGTGGACGTCGTCGTCGGTGAGATCGATCCACCGGTCCGCGATGCCGACTGGAAGGTCGCGATCCGTCAGCGCATCCTGTCGGCCCGAGCCGTGTTGTTGCGACACCCCTGGGCGTCGCGCGTCATCGAGTCCCGTCCCCAGCCCACCCCCGTCGTGCTGGACTACATGAACTCGATCGTCGGGATGTTCCGCTCCGGCGGCTTCTCCGTCGACCTCACCCACCACGTGATGCACGTTCTCGGCAGCCGCATGTGGGGCTTCACCCAGGAGTTGTTTCCCGCCTCACCGCTACCCGCTGACCCGGCGACGCAGACAGCCACGCTCCGCGAGTTGGCCGCCAGGTATCCGCACATCGCGGAGATAGCCATGGCCGTGACCCACGACGAAGGCTCGGTCGTGGGTCACGGCTGCGACGACCAGTTCGAGTTCGAGTTCGCGGTCGACCTGCTGCTCGACGGGTTCGAGAGGCTGCACCAGCGAGGGTGGGCGTCCAGGCGCTCCACCGGGTGACGCAACGACATGGGGCCACCGTGACGGTGGGTGCCCAGATGCCCTTTCAGGGGTGGTCACCCCCGCCCGGCGCCACCAGGATGCAACCGTGGCCTTCCCCTGCCCGCCGTCGAGCCGTCCCGCGCCACCGCGCCCCCGGACGCCGACCTGGGTCGTCGCCGTGATCACCGGGGGCGTCGTGTTCGCCGCCCTGTGCCTCGCCGCTGTCGCGCTGTTCGCGTTCTCGCGTACCCGCCACGATCGCATCGAGCTGATCGACACGCCGGAGGTCGCGCAGGCGGCGGAGGGGGCGTGCGCCACGATGCGCGCCCGTGTCGTGGCCGAGGCCGTGCCGTCCGGCGTGGCCGCCGAGGTGAAGGTCCGCTCCATCCGCGGCCAGAACGCCGCGGTGACGGACCTGGTCGCGCGGGTCCGTGGGCTGGGGGAGAAGCGGTTGCGTGAGGACGTTCCCACCGCCACCTGGTTGTCGGACTGGGAGGCCCTCGTCGAGGCCCGTGAGCAGTACGCCCGGGAGCTGTCCACCGGAGCGCGGCCCCACTTCCTCCTGCCGACCGCCGACGGCCATCCGCTCACCGAGCGGATGAACAGCGTCGGTCTGACCTTCCAGGTGCCGCCGGAGCTGGTCGATCTTCCCTGAGGTGCGCGACTCGTCAACCAGAGGTTGACGCAGCTCGGTCGTCAACCTATGGTTGACGCATGACGGAACCAACTCAGATGAGCACCCCCGTACGCCTGGACGACCTGATCCAGGGCATCAAGAAGGCACGCCCCGACGTCCTCGACCAGCTCGCCGACGCGGTCGTCGTGGGCGAGCACCTCGGTGACGTCGCCGACCATCTCATCGGCCACTTCGTGGACCAGGCCCGGCGCTCCGGAGCCTCCTGGACCGACATCGGCCGCAGCATGGGCGTGAGCAAGCAGGCGGCGCAGAAGCGCTTCGTCCCCAAGCCCACCGACGCGCCCCTGGACCCGCAGCAGGGCTTCGCCCGGTTCACCCTGCCCGCCCGCAACGTGGTGATGATGTCCCAGGAGGAGGCGCGCGCGGGCGGGCACGCCGAGATCCGCCCCGAGCACATCCTGCTGGGCCTGCTCGCCGAACCGGAGGCGATCGCCGCGAAGGTGATCGTGGCGGCGGGTGTGCCGCTGGAGCGGGTACGCGAGGCCGCGACGGCCGCGCTGCCGCCGTCGTCCGGCGGCGAGGTGCCGGCCCTGATCCCGTACGACGTGCCGGCGAAGAAGGTGCTGGAGCTGACCTTCCGGGAGGCGCTGCGACTCGGGCACAACTACATCGGCACCGAGCACATCCTGCTCGCCCTGCTGGAGCAGGAGGACGGCGACGGCGTGCTCACCGGCCTCGGCGTCGACAAGGGCGCCGCCGAAACGGCGATCGCCGAAGCGATCCGGGCTGCCGTGCAGGCCGCCAAGGAGTGAGCGTCAGGGCGCGGTCGGGAAGCCGTACCGGGCGGCGTGCTCCGGGTCGGCCGGGTCGATCTGGCGGATCCCGGCGTCGGCGAGGCGCTTGTTGACCTCGTCGAGCTGCTCGCGCACCAGCCGGGCCTCCTCCTCGGTCACCCGGCCCCGGTGCGGCTTGCCCGCGTGCTCGAGGGTGCCGTAGTCGATCTTCTCGGCGCTCCTGCGGGCCTTGGGCGGGCGGACCCGCTCGGCGGTCCTCAGCAGCTGCGCCATCGGCACGTCGGTGGCCATCGCGTCGAACTCGCTGGCGGTCAGCACCACCCGGCGCGGCTCGCCGCCGCCGTGCCGGTCGTGGATCTCGACCACCGCGACGTCCAGCGCGGCGTCGTCGATGTTCTCCACCTCGGTCGGGGTGGCGTCCAGCTGCACGGGCCCGGCCACCAGGTCAGGGTGCTCCAGGACGACGACGCGCACCACCTCGCCGTCGGGCTGCAGTACCGTGCCGCTGAAGTCGGAGACGTGGATCGTCTTCTTGCCCATGCGCGGAGCTTCTCCTGTCGTAGGCCGGGATTCCGGACCAGAAGAAATTACCCGACAGGTGTGCGAAAGCCCTCGCTGGACCGCCCGGGTGTGTCGCCACCCCGCCCTGGACGGTCGTCCGGACGCCTCAGCGGGTGTTGAGGCCGCGTCTGGTGGAGGCGCCGGCGGGCAGCTTGTTCAGCTCGCCCCAGCCGAGCGCGTTCGCGCCGGCGGTGGTCCGGCTGCCCCGGTACGGCGGCTGGGCCGGGAACCTCCCGGCGGCCTCCGGGCTCCGCCAGAGTCGCTCGGTGTCCTGCTCGTACCGGTCATTCGGCTGATTCGGCATGCCCATACCGTCCCAGAGAAAGGTGTCCATGTATGGAAATAGATATGACGGTCGATCGATGCCTCAGGTTCCCGCGACCGGCAACCTGATCTCGAAGCGGCATCCGTCGGCGACGTTGCGTACGTCTACCCGTCCGCCGTGTGCCTCAACCAGCCCGCGCACGATCGCCAGGCCCAGCCCGCCCGACCCCTCCGCCGCGCCGTTGCCCGTCCGTGGGGTGCGCGCCGGCTCGCCCCGGAACGCCACGTCGAACAGGCGCGGCAGGTCCGCCTCCGGGATCCCGCCGCAGGTGTCCGCCACGGCCAGCCAGGCGGTGCCCGCGTCGTGCCCGGCGTCGACCCGGACGGTGCCGTCGTCCGGGGTGTAGCGGACCGCGTTGAGCAGCAGGTTGCCCACCACCCGGGCCAGCTCCGGCTCGCTGGCGAGCACGGTGGGCCAACCCGACTCGGCGGCCTCCAGGCGGATCCGCCGGGCGGCGGCGAGCGGCTCGGCGCTGGCGAGGGCGTCGGAGACCACGTCGCCGAGCGGCACCGCCGACATCGACAGGCGCAGCGCCCCGGCGTTGATCCGGGACAGTTCGAACAGGTCGTCGACCAGCCGGGTCATCCGGTCGGTCTCCACCCGGATCCGGCGGTGGTACTCGGCCACCGTGCGCGGGTCGCGCACCACCCGGTCCTCCAGCGCCTCGGCCATCGCCCGCAGCCCGGCCAGCGGGGTGCGCAGGTCGTGGGAGACCCAGGCGACCAGGTCCCGTCGGCCCTGCTCGATCCGGCGTTCCCGCTGCCGCGCCTGGTCGGCCCAGACGGCGGCGGCGGCGAGCCGGCGGCCGAAGAGCCAGCCGACGGCGAGGCTGACCGCCGCCGCCGCGGCGAGGGTGATCAGCACGACGTCCCGGTCGTGCGCGGAGAGGAACATCGCCTCGGCGATGACCGCGACGCCGGCCGCCACCGCGGTCACCGTCACCGTCAGCAGGGCGACGATGTGCGCGGTGATCGAGCGCCCGCGCAGCAGCCGCAGGGCGAGCGCCCCGACCGCGCCGACGCAGAGCGCCGCCCCGAGCGCCGCCGCGAAGATCAGCGCAAGGTCACGCATCGGTCGGCTCGTAGCGGTAGCCGACGCCCCAGACGGTCACGATCCGTCGCGGGTTCGCCGGGTCGACCTCGATCTTCTCCCGTAGCCGCCGCACGTGGACGGTCACCGTCGACTGGTCGCCGAAGTTCCAGCCCCACACCCGTTCCAACAGCTCGGCCCGGCGCAACGCCCGGGCCGGGTGCCGCATCAGGTGCGTCAGCAGGTCGAACTCGCGCAGCGTGAGGGTCAGCTCGCGGCCGTGCAGCCGGGCCACCCGGGGGCCGGTCCGCACCTCCAGGCCACCGTCGGCCAGCACCTCCGGCAGCGCCCCGGCGGGCTCGCCGCCGGCGCGGCGCAGCACCGAGCCGACCCGCAGCACCAGCTCCCGGGGGGAGAAGGGCTTGCCCAGGTAGTCGTCCGCGCCCAGTTGCAGGCCGAGGACGCGGTCGGCCTCGTCGCCGCGTGCGGTGAGCATGATGATCGGTACGCCGTCCGGTCGGGCGCGCAGGCGCCGGCAGACCTCCAGCCCGTCCACGGTCGGGAGCATCAGGTCGAGGACGACCAGGTGGGGTGGCTCGGCGGCGACGGCGGCCAGTGCCGCTGCGCCGTCGCCCACGTGCGCGACCTGGTAGCCGGCGTGCTCCAGGTAGCGGCAGACCACGTCGCTGACCGTCCGGTCGTCGTCGACGACCAGCACCCGCTGCGTCACCCGGGCACCTCCCTCGTGCGGCCCAGCCTAGCCACGCGTGCCCGCGGTGACTGTTGCGAGCTTCTTACGTCTGCGGGGTGGCGCGCGCCACTTGAGAAGATACCCCTAGGGGGTATATGGTCTGCGGCATGACCGAAGCGAACGCGAACGCGAATCTCACCCGGCTGGCGATCACGGCGACCCTGCACTGCCTCACCGGCTGCGCCATCGGCGAGGTGCTCGGCATGGTCATCGGCACCGCCCTCGGCTGGTCCGACCTGTCGACCATCGCGCTCGCGGTCGGCCTGGCCTTCCTCTTCGGCTACGCGCTGACCGTCCGGCCGGTGCTGCGCTCCGGCGTTCCGCTGCGTACCGCGATCAAGGTGGCGCTGGTCGCCGACACGGTGAGCATCGCGGTGATGGAGGTGGTCGACAACGGCGTCATGCTCGCCATCCCCGGCGCGATGGAGGCCGGCCTGACCAGCGTGGTGTTCTGGGCCAGCCTCGCCGGGGCGCTCGCGGTGGCCTTCGTGGTCACCGTGCCGGTCAACCGGGCCCTGATCGCCCGGGGCCGCGGCCACGCGGTGACCCACCGGTACCACCACGGCGGGCACGGCGACGCGACGGTGGACCACGACCACGGCGCCGGCCACGAGGACGGGCACCGGGGTCACGCCGGTCACCAGGATCACGTCGGGCACGAGGGGCACGTCGGGCACGCCGACCACTGACCGGATCCGTACGCCGGGCGGGAGCCGCCCGGCGTACGGTGATCGGCGAACGGGCCCGGCCGCGGCGGACCGCGGGCCGGCCCACCACGATGACCGGTGCGCAGCCCGCCCGGCGCCACCCGCCGGCCGCGGCATTCCGCCGGCCCCGGGCCCGACCGCAGGGAGGTGAGTCGATGCTCGACCGGCGGCTCCACCTGCACCTGGCGAGCTGGCTCGGGCAGTGGCCGGCGGGGCCCGGGCTGCACGTGGTCGCCTCGCACCGCCGGGCCCGACCGGCGTGGGACGGGCGGCTCCGTCCGGCGATCGCGGTCAGCGCCGGTGCCAGCACCGTGCTCTCCGTGGCGCCGGAGCGGGTGAATGCGGTCCGGGAGCTGGCCCGGCGCGGGTCCGGGCGGCTGCTGGCCGGG
>NZ_JAMOKF010000161.1 GCF_023656545.1 Micromonospora phytophila
GGAACCAGCCGGCGGGCCAGCCACCCGAGCGGCGCGGCGTCGGCGGCCGGCAGCCGGAGGGTGAGGAAGGTAGCGCCGTGCACGGCGACCAGCGCGACCACCGCGAGCCCGGTGGCGGCCACGAACGGGGTGAAGACGTGGGTCACCCCGGCGACGTGGCCGTCGGCGTGCAGCGGTACGCCCTGGAGCAACCCGGCGAGCAGGGCGCCCCAGCCGAGCGCGGCGAGCACGCTGCCGACGACAACCACCCGGTCCCAGCGCGTCCGGGCCCGGTCCCCGGCCGGGCGGCTGCGCAGCTGCACCCCGACGGTCACCAGGATCACCCCGGTCAGCGCGCCCAGCACCGCCGGGTAGAAGCCGGAGAGCAGTTCCCCCTCCAGCATGGGGAAGGCGCCGAAGAGGATGCCGACGGCGGCCACCAGCCAGACCTCGTTGCCGAGGAAGAACGGGCCGACCGCGTTGAGGGCCGCCCGCCGGCGGGCCGGGTCGGCGCCCCGGGCGAGCAGCAGGCCGACGCCGTAGTCGTAGCCGCCGAGAACGAGGTAGGTGGCGAAGAAGAGGCCGAGCAGGGCGTACCAGGCGAGCTCCACGGTCGTCGTCTCCTCAGGCGAAGGCGGGTTCGGGGCGGGGGTCGGCCGGTCGCTGCTCCGGCGGGCGGCCGAGGGCCGGGTCGTGCGCGCCACGGGCGGCGTGCCGGGCGAGCAGCACCCAGTTGGTGACGGCGAGCGCGCCGAGCAGCAGGCTGAAGCCGATCAGCGAGGCGAGCATCACGCCGGCGTCCACGCCGGAGACGGCCCGGTCGGTGGGGAGCAGCCCGTATGCGACCCACGGCTGGCGGCCCACCTCGCGGGCGATCCAGCCGAGGATCACCGCCACGAAGGGCAGCGGCAGGGC
Source organism: Micromonospora phytophila (assembly GCF_023656545.1). GTDB lineage: Bacteria > Actinomycetota > Actinomycetes > Mycobacteriales > Micromonosporaceae > Micromonospora > Micromonospora phytophila. Next base: position 895 of record NZ_JAMOKF010000161.1, read on the forward strand.
GAGCAGCACCAGCCAGAGCGGGAAGCGCAGCCGGATGACCCAGTCCCGCCAGAGCAGGGGGAGTAGCAGCCAGAGCAGCCCGAGGCCGAAACCGATCAGGATCATGAAGCCGAGGCCGACGCTGGCCAGCACCGGCGGGGTGTAGTCGCCGGGGCCGAAGCGGGCGGTCCAGTCGGCGACCAGCGCGTCGGCGGCGGGGCTGCCGCCGAACTTGGTGGGCTGGACCTCGCCGACCGGGCCGAACTGGGCGAACCCGAAGCCCTGCACCGCGGTGATCGAGAGCGCCGCGGTGACCAGGCCGATCCGCAGCGCGGTGCGGTGCAGCGCGAAGTCCGGCGTACGCCGCAGCAGGTGCCACGCGCTGACGGCGGCCATCAGCATCCCGCCGACCAGCAGTGCCGCCGCGACGACGTGGCCGAACGCCATGCCGAGGCTGGGGTTGGCCAGCAGCGCGGAGAAGTCGGTGAGGTGGGCGACCCCGTCGCGCAGCTCGTAGCCGACCGGGTTCTGCAACCAGGAGTTGGCCACCATGATCCAGAAAGCCGAGGCGTACGCGGTGAGCGCGACGCCCCAGAGCAGGGCCAGGTGGACGCCCCGGCGCAGCCGGTGCCAGCCGAAGATCCACATGCCGAGGAATGTCGACTCCAGGAAGAAGGCGACCAGCGTCTCGATCGCCAGGGGCGCGCCGAAGACGTTGCCGACGTAGCGGGACAGGCCGCTCCAGTTCAGCCCGAACTGGAACTCCATCACGATGCCGGTGGCGATGCCGAGCACGTAGTTGATGACGTAGAGCTGGCCCCAGAACCGGGTCAGCCGTTCGTAGACCGGGTTGCCGGTCAGCACGGCGGTCGTCTGGAGCCCCACCAGCAGGGTGACCAGGCCGAGGGTGACGACCACGAAGAGGAAGTGGATCGAGGTGGTGGTGGCGAACTGCAGGCGGGCGAGGAGCAGGGTGTCCATGGCCGGCTCTCCATACGGTCGACTCGCTTGTCGTAGCGAGACTACACGTAGGTTCTCTACATATAACTACTACGCCATGTCGTAGTGGATGTTACGACAAGACGTAGTAGTAAATCGTCGGGGGGATCGAGCGCAGGATCGCGCTCGAACACGGAATCAGTGGCCTTCGCGGACGGCGGAGGCCACTGCTTCCCGGTCCAGCACGATCTCCGGCGGGGTGGCGCGGGGTGTGGGCTCCGGGTCAGCTGAGGAAGAGGGAGATGGGCAGGGAGACCAGGGTGGTCGCCACGGCCAGGGCGGCGGCGCCGATCAGCCGGGGCGGACGGTCGGCCACCAGCAGCCGCTGCACCCGGACGTCGAGGTCCCGGTCACCCATGCCGAGGGCGCCGGCCGGGGTGACCCGGTTGCCCGCCGCGGCGAAGCGGCGCAGCGCGCCGGCCAGCGGCGCCTCGGCGTGCACCTCGCGGGCCTTGTCGTCGGCGCGCATCTCGACCAGCAGCGCCACCCGCTCGTGCGCCTCGCGTACCCAGCGGAACCAGGGCAGCGCCCGGCAGAGGGCGGTGAACGGCAGCAGCACCAGGTCGTGCCGCTCGTCGGCGTGCGCCCGCTCGTGGGTGAGCACGGCCTCCAGCTCGGCGCGGTCCAGCAGGTCCAGCGTTCCCGCGCTGACCACCACCCGCGGCTTCACCCCGGGCAGGCAGTACGCGGCCGCGCTCGGGTGGTCGAGCACCAGCGCGCCGGGAACCGTGGGGTCGCGCCGGGCGACCAGGGTGAGCAGGTCCCGGTGCCGGCGCTGGGCGCGTACGGTGCCGAGGATGCTGCGGACCGTCGTGGTGAGCAGCACCGCGCCGATGCCGAAGCCCACTCCGACGGCGGCCAGCTGCGGTGCGCCCAGCCCGACGGGAAGGGTGTCGTGGCTCAGGTCGGCGGCGAGGGCGAGCAGGGCGCTGCCGGTCGGCCGGTCGTACAGGCCCAGACCCAGCGCCATCGGCAGGCCCATCGCGGAGAGGCCGAGCGCCAGCCCGACCGCCTGCCAGCAGAGGATGGCGATCCGGGGGCTGCGCCAGGTCCAGGTGGAGGCCGCCAGCACCTGGGCGGTCAGCCAGCAGGCCAGCATCGTGACGCCGAAGTGCACCGCGAAGGCCATGGCCGCCGCCCTACCGGTCCGCTGCCTCGTCGGCCGGGGTCGGGCGCCCGGCCCGGTCGGTGCGTGGGGCGTCGACCCGATCGGTCAGCCCGGTGTCGCCGCGCCCGACGGCCCGGCCTCCGGTCGACCCGGTGGCGCCGGGACCGGCCTCGTCGCCGAGGGCGGCGCGCAGCACGTCGGCCTCGGTGCCGGTCACCGAGCGGGCGAAGCGCACCAGCGCGGCGTCCCGGCTGCCGCCGAGGTCGAGGGCGTCGAGCATGAGCTGGGCGATGTGCGCCTCGCGGCTGGCGGCGGCCCGGTAACGCCAGGCCCGGCCCTCCCGCTCGCGCTGCACCATGCCCTTGCCGGCGAGCCGGTCGAGCACGGTCATCACCGTCGTGTACGCCAGCTCGCGCCCGTCCAGCGCGTCGGCGACCTCCCGCACGGTCACCCCGTCCGACGTGCCCGGGACCACGTCCCACAACACGTCCATCACCGCGCGTTCAAGATCACCGAGCCGAGTCACGCCCCAATCCTACTCCCCGTAGTAGACCCCTCCCCACCGCCCACCGCCTCGCCTCTCACCGCCAAGATCCGCCGGATCTTGAGCGCCCGTCGGGGCGCGTCGGGTCGAGCGCAATGAACCCGCTGGCCGGTGACCCGACGTCGGGTCACCGGCCAGCAAGATCGACGTACGGGCGGACCTGGCCCACGTCAGGTTTTCCGGGGACCCCCGCCTGCGCAGGGATCAAGCCTGACCGCCCGGAGCAGGCGGGGCTCCCCGGGAAACCCCAGGGCCGGGGACGCGGATCACACCCCCTTCGGGTGCCAGACCGTCTTCGTCTCCAGCAGCGTGGTCATCCGGGTGATGCCCGGGTCGGCGGACCAGTCGTGGTCGACCGGCGCCGGGCGGAGCACCCGCTTGAGGTTCTGCGCCGCCTTGACCTCCAGCTCAACCGCCAGCTCCGCGTCGGTCACGCCGGTCAGGTCGATGGCGTTGACGTCCATGTGCGCGGCCAGCGTCGGCACCGTCTCGGTGATCTTCCCGGTGAGCAGGTTGACCACGCCGCCCGGCAGGTCGGAGGTGGCCAGCACCTCGGCCAGGGTCACCGCCGCGAGCGGCTGCGTCGGCGAGGTCGCCACGACCACCGTGTTGCCGGTGACGATCGCCGGGGCGATCACGCTCACCAGGCCGAGCAGCGCCGGCGTCTCGGGGGCCACCGCGGCCACCACGCCGGTCGGCTCGGGCGCCGACAGGTTGAAGTACGGCCCGGCGACCGGGTTCGCCCCGCCGTACACCTGGGAGAGCTTGTCGGACCAGCCGGCGTACCAGACCCAGCGGTCGACCGCCGCGTCCACCTCGTCGCCGGGCAGGCCCAGGGCGACGAACTGCTCGCGCCGGCCCTCCAGCATCTCGGCGACCCGGTAGAGGATCTGACCCCGGTTGTACGCGGTCGCCCCGGCCCAGCCCTTCACGGCGGCGCGGGCGGCGACCACCGCGTCCCGGGCGTCCTTGCGGGAGGCCAACGACACATTCGCGTCCTGCACGAGATACGACCGTCCCGACTCGCTGCGGGGGAACTTCCCACCGATGAAGAGCTTGTACGTCTTGCGTACCGCGACCCGCTCAGACATTGAGGTAGCCCTCCAGCCCGTGCCGGCCGCCCTCGCGACCGTAGCCCGACTCCTTGTACCCGCCGAACGGCGAGGTGGGGTCGAACTTGTTGAACGTGTTGGCCCAGACCACGCCGGCGCGGAGCCGGTCGGCCGTCCAGAGGATCCGGGAACCCTTGTCGGTCCAGATCCCGGCCGACAGCCCGTACGGCGTGTTGTTGGCCTTCTCGACGGCCTCGGCCGGGGTGCGGAACGTCAGCACCGACAGCACCGGGCCGAAGATCTCCTCCCGGGCGATCCGGTGCGCCTGGGTGACCCCGGTGAAGATGGTCGGCGCGAACCAGAAGCCCCGCTCGGGCAGCTCGCACGGCGGCGACCAGCGCTCGGCGCCCTCGGCCGACCCGGCGTCGGAGAGCTCGCGGATCCGCTCCAGCTGGGCGGCGGAGTTGATCGCGCCGATGTCGGTGTTCTTGTCCAGCGGGTCGCCGACCCGCAGCTGGGCCATCCGCCGCTTCAGCGACTCCAGCACCCGGTCGGCCACGTTCTCCTGGACCAGCAGCCGCGAGCCCGCGCAGCAGACGTGCCCCTGGTTGAAGAAGATGCCGTTGACGATCCCCTCGACCGCCTGGTCGACCGGGGCGTCGTCGAAGACGATGTTGGCGGCCTTGCCGCCCAGCTCCAGGGTGAGCTTCTTGCGGGTGCCGGCGACCGACCGGGCGATGGCCCGGCCGACCTCGGTGGAGCCGGTGAAGGCGACCTTGTCCACGCCCGGGTGCTCGACCAGCGCGCGGCCGGTGTCGCCGGCGCCGGTGACGATGTTGACCACGCCGGCCGGCAGGTCGGCCTGCTGGCAGATCTCGGCGAAGAGCAGCGCGGTCAGCGGGGTGGTCTCGGCGGGCTTCAGCACCACCGTGTTGCCGGCCGCGAGGGCCGGGGCGATCTTCCAGGCCAGCATCAGCAGCGGGAAGTTCCACGGGATGACCTGCGCGGCCACGCCGAGCGGCCGCGGGTTCGCGCCGAAGCCGGCGTGCTCCAGCTTGTCGGCCCAGCCGGCGTAGTAGAAGAAGTGCGCGGCGACCAGCGGCAGGTCGACGTCGCGGGACTCCTTGATCGGCTTGCCGTTGTCCAGGGACTCCAGCACGGCCAGCTCGCGGGAGCGCTCCTGGATGATCCGGGCGATCCGGAACAGGTACTTGGCCCGGTCCCGGCCCGGCATCGGGCCCCAGACCTTCTCGTACGCCTCCCGGGCGGCGCGGACCGCGCGGTCCACGTCCTGCGCGCCGGCCTCGGCGACCTCGGCCAGCACCTCCTCGGAGGCGGGGTTGATCGACTTGAAGCTGCCCCCGTCGGTCGGGTCGACGAACGTCCCGTCGATGAACAGCCCGTACGAGGGCTTGAGGTCCACCACCGAGCGGGACTCGGGGGCGGGTGCGTATTCGAACATCGGCTATCAGTCCAGGGTGAAGTAGTCGGGACCGGAGTAGACGCCGGTCGTCAGCTTGGTGCGCTGCATGAGCAGGTCGTTGAGCAGGCTGGAGGCGCCGAAGCGGAACCAGTCCGGGTCCAGCCAGTCCGGGCCGACGGTCTCGTTGACCATCACCAGGTACTTGATCGCGTCCTTGGTGTTCTTGATGCCGCCGGCCGGCTTCACGCCGACCTGCCGCCCGGTGGCGGCGCGGAAGTCGCGGACCGCCTCCAGCATCACCAGCGTCACCGGGAGCGTGGCCGCCACCGGAACCTTGCCGGTGGAGGTCTTGATGAAGTCCCCACCGGCCAGCATCGCCAGCCAGGACGCCCGCCGCACGTTGTCGTACGTGGCCAGCTCGCCGGTCTCCAGGATCACCTTGAGGTGGGCGTCCCCGCAGGCGGACTTGGTGGCCACGATCTCGTCGTAGACCTCCTTGTACCGCCCGGCCAGGAACGCGCCCCGGTTGATCACCATGTCGATCTCGTCGGCGCCGGCCTCGACGGCCGCCCGGGTGTCGGCGAGCTTGATCTCCAGCGGCGCCTGACCGGAGGGGAAGGCGGTCGCGACGCTGGCCAGGTGCACGCCGGAACCGCGCAGCACCTCGGCCACGTACGGGACCATCGCCGGGTAGACGCAGACCGCGCCGACGTGCGGGCAGGTCGGGTCGGCCGGGTCGGGGCGCAGCGCCTTGGCCGCGAGCGCCCGCACCTTGCCCGGGGTGTCCGCGCCTTCCAGGGTGGTGAGGTCGACCATCCGGATGGCCAGGTCGATCGCCTGGGCCTTCGCGGTGGTCTTGATGGAGCGGGTGCCGAGCTGTGCCGCCCGCTGCTCCGCGCCGACCTGGTCCACGCCGGGCAGGCCGTGCAGGAAGGTCCGCAGAGCGGTCTCGGATCGTCCCAGCTCGGAAAGGTCCGACCGGGCCGACGTCGCTGTCGCCGTCATGCCCCGAATACTACGCATCCGGACCGGCCGTGATCTTGGTCACGGCGACGGGTCCACCGCGCACACGTGAGCGGCGTCGCTGGTCACCCCGCACCGGCAGTGCCGGGTCCACGCGACCGGTAGGTTGAGCGATCGTGGACGTACACGTCATTGACCACCCGCTCGCCCAGTCGCGGCTGACCGCCATGCGGGACTCCCGGACCGATTCCTCCTCGTTCCGGGCAGCGCTGCACGAACTCACCACCATGCTGGTGTACGAGGCGGCGCGCTCGTTCCCCATCGAGAGGTACCCGGTGCAGACCCCGGTCACCGGCACCGAGGGCACCCGGCTGGCCAACCCGCCGCTGCTGGTTCCGGTGCTGCGGGCCGGTCTCGGCATGGCCGACGCCGCGCTCGGCCTGCTGCCGGAGTCCTCGATGGGCTTCGTCGGCCTGGCCCGCGACGAGGAGACGTACGAGCCGCGCGCCTACATGGAGTCGCTGCCCCGGGACCTGAGCGGCCTGCCGGTGCTGGTGCTGGACCCGATGCTCGCCACCGGCGGCTCGCTGGAGCACTGCTGCCGGCTGCTCGCCGACCGGGGCTGCACCGACATCACGGTGCTCTGCGTCCTGGCCGCGCCGGTCGGCATCGAGCGCCTGGAGCGCTCCGGCCTGCCGCTGCGCCTGGTCACCGCCGCGATCGACGAGGGGCTCAACGACCGGATGTTCATCGTCCCGGGCCTCGGCGACGCCGGCGACCGACAGTTCGGCGGCATGCCCCGCTTCTGAGGTTCGCGGCGCGGCTGCGCGCGAGTCCGTGCGCGGGGTGCGCGCAGCCGCTAGCGTTCGGGGCCATGACTGGTGTTGCGCTCGCCGAAGAGCTGCTTCTCCTCGCGTACGACGACGAGACCGGCAAGGCGACCATGCCGCGGATCAGCCTCGACCTGGGGATGGCCGCCGCGGTGCTGATCGAGCTGGCCCTGGCCGGCCGGGTCGCGTACTCCGAGGGGTCCCTGGCGGTGGTCGACCCGACGCCCACCGGCGAGCCGGTCGCCGACGAGGTCCTGGCCCGGATCGCCGCCGACACCCCGCACAGCCCCTCCTCCTGGGTGCAGCGGCTGCGGCACGGCCTGCGCGACCGCATCCTCGGCGACCTGTGCCGCCAAGGTGTGGTGCGGGACGTCGACGAGACCGAGCTGGGCTTCATCCACGTGCACCGCTACCCCGCGGTGGACGCCTCGGTGGAGGAGGAGGCCCGCCAGCGGCTCGCCGCGGCGCTCGCCGACGGGCAACTGCCCGACGAGCGGACGGCGGCGCTGGCCACCCTGGTCGTGGTGCTGCGGATGGAACCGGTGCTCGGCCTGACCGGCACGGCGGCCGTCGACGCCCGCCGCCGGCTCGAGGAGATCGCCGGCGGCGCCGGGTTCTCCGGCAACGTCAGCCTGGACGACTCGGTGGTCCGCCCGTCGGTGGGCCTGGTGGTGGCCGCCCTAGGCCAGGCCATCGACCACGCCCTCGGCAAGCGCCCCTGACCACCCGGCACCAGCCGGCACCACCCGTCGCGCCGCTGGTTGTCGGGAAGCCTCGGCACCGGCGGCACCGGCGGCACCAGCGGCACCGCAGGCACCAGCGGCACCGCCCGCGTCCCGGTCGTCGCCGTCACTCTGGGTTGCCGCGCCCCCGTGGATGGTCCCGCGACGCAGAGTGAGCGCTTGACTGGCGGAACCGACGCGCCGACGGCGGCCGCACGGTCTCAACTCCTTGACCAGGGCTTCTCCGCTGTCCCACGTCCGACACCCACGGCACTCCTCGCTCCCTTTGCTCTGCCGCCACCCATGCGACAGGCACCGACCGTGACCGTCGCCTCCGGGGCGGCAGAGCAAAGCGTCCGCGAAGGTGGTCGGCTCCTTGGGGGATGCCGTCACACACGGTGACGCCACCGCCGGCCGGAGCCGCCGTCGCCGACCATGCCGTGGTCGCCGCCGCCGACCATGCCGCCGACGCCGTGATCGCTGGCCGGCACCACCGTGACCGCCGACCGAGCCACAGTGACCGCCGACAAAGCCACAGCGACCGCCGACCGACCCCGCCGTCATCGCTGGCCGGCGCTGCCGTGACCGCCGGCCGGCGCTGCCGTGACCGCCGGCCGGCGCTGCCGTGACCGCCGACCGACGCCGCCGTGACGGCCGACCGACCGGCACTGCCGTGATCGCCGATCGACGCTGCCGTGACCGCGCGACTCAGCAGTCACCGTCGGCCGGCGCCGGCGTCATCGTCGGCCGGGCACCTCGCGGTCCGGGCTCAGAGCGCCAGGGCGGTGGCGATCTCGGCGCGCAGGGCCGTGACCGCAGCCTGTGCGCGGGTGCGGGCCGCGGGCACGTCGCCGTCCGCGACCGGCTCCACCACCTCCAGGTACGCCTTGAGCTTCGGCTCGGTACCCGACGGGCGGATCACCACCCGGGCGGCGTCGGTGCGCAGGATCACCACGTCCGCCTCGGGGAGCAGGTCCTGCGCCGAGGTGACCGGGTGCCCGAGCAGCGCGGTCGGGGTGGCGGCCCGGATCCGGGCCATCGCGTCCGCGATCACCCGCAGGTCGTCCACGCGTACCGAGAGCTGGTCGGTGTGGTGCACGCCGAACTCGGCGGCCAGCTCGTCCAGCCGGTCGTTGAGGGTGCGCCCCTGCGCCTTGAGCCCAGCGGCCAGCTCGGCGACGGTCAGCGCGGCGGTGATGCCGTCCTTGTCCCGGACGTGATCGGGGGCCACGCAGTAGCCGAGCGCCTCCTCGTAGCCGAAGACCAGCGGCTCCGTCCCGCCACCGGCCCGGACGATCCACTTGAACCCGGTCAGCGTCTCGTCGTACGGCAGGCCCCGGGCGGCGCACATCGCCCGCAGCAGGGACGACGACACGATCGTGGTGGCGTAGAGGCCGGTCACCCCGCGACGCATCAGGTGGTCTGCCAGGAGCACGCCCACCTCGTCGCCGCGCAGCATCCGCCAGCCGGTCCCACCGTCCCGGACGACGACGGCGCAGCGGTCCGCGTCCGGGTCGTTGGCGACGGCGATGTCCGCGCCGGTGCTCTCGGCCAGCGCCACCAGCCGGTCCACCGCACCCGGCTCCTCGGGGTTGGGGAAGGAGACCGTCGGGAACGCCGGGTCCGGCTCCGCCTGGTCGGGCACCACCCCGGGCACCGGGAAGCCGGCCCGGGCGAAGGCCGCGGTGAGCACCGCCGCCCCCACCCCGTGCAGCGGGGTGTACGCCACCGCCAGGTCGCGGGGCCCGTCCGGGTCGATCACCGCGGTGGCCCGCTCGACGTACGAGGCCACCAGGTCGTCGCCGAGGACCTGACCGGGCGGCCCGAGCGGCACCTCGGCCAGCGGGCCGACCGCCCGGATCGCGGCCTCGATGCCGGCGTCGGCCGGCGGCACGATCTGGGCTCCCGCGCCGAGTACCCCGCCCGGCTCCGCCCCGAGGTAGACCTTGTAGCCGTTGTCCTGCGGCGGGTTGTGGCTGGCGGTGACCATCACCCCGGCGACCCCGCCCAGGTGGCGCACCGCGTACGCCAGCACCGGGGTGGGCAGCGGGCGGGGGAGCAGCAGCGCCGGCCGGCCGGCGCCGGTGGCGACCTGGGCGGTCCGCTCGGCGAACTGCCGGGAACCGTGCCGGGCGTCGTACCCGATCACCAGTGGGCCGGAGCCGCCCTGGGCGGCCAGCCAGCCGACCAGCCCGGCGGCGGCCCGGGTGACCACCGCGAGGTTCATCCCGTTCGGGCCGGCGCGCAGCGGGCCGCGCAGCCCGGCGGTGCCGAAGGTCAGCGGGCCGGCGAACCGGTCGGCCAGCTCCGGGGCGCTCGCGGGCAGCCGGTCGAGCACCGCCCGCAGCTCCTCCCGGCTGGCCGGGTCGGGGTCGTCGTCGAGCCAGCGTCGGGCTCGCTCGCGAATGTCGTCGATGTCAGTGGTTTCCGCCGGCATGCCTCTTGATAGCACGCCGGCGGATCACCACTTCGCTTCCCCTGCGATCAGCCGGCCTCGGTGAGCTGGAACGACTGCACCATCTCGTCGAAGATCGGCTTGCTCTCCGCGAACTTCGCGTCGGTGGCGGTGAGGTAGAACGAGTAGGCCTTGCCGTCGTGGACGACCCCGCGCCACACCCCGTGCCGCTTGGCGTCGCCCTCGCCGCAGGTGTACTCGAACTCGGCCGCCGGCTTGCCGGCCAGCTCGTTCTCGGTCATGGCGATCTGGGCGTACGGCTTGACGCACGACTTGGCTCGGGTCCGCAGGCCGTTCTCGGCGACCTCGGCCCAGCGGGTCGAGGTGGTGCCGAACTTCTCCACCAGGATCCGCACCTTGCGCCCGTCGTCCTGGGGGTCGACGTAGTCGACCCAGTCGCCGGCGCTCTTGCGCTCCCAGCCCTGCGGCACCATCACCCGCACGCCCTTGCCGACGTGCTCCTTCATCTCCGGCGGCACACCGGCCGGTGCGGCCGTGGTCGGGACGGCCTGCGGGGCGGCCGGCGGCGGCTCGTCACCGCCGCCGGACAGGGCCACCGCCGCGATCAGCAGCACCACGGCCAGCCCACCGGCCACGGCCACCTGGACCTTGCGGGGCCAGCCCTTCACGGTGCGGACGAACTGGTTGCCGGCGCCGCGTACGCCCCCGAGGGGGCCGCCCGCGTCGCCCGCGCCCGGCGCGGTGGCCGGCGACGTCCATGCCTGGCCGGTGCCCGGCACCGACCACTGACCGCCGCCGTAGGTGCCGCCGATCCGCTGGGTCGCCTCCGGCTGGCCGCCGAACCGGGCCGGGCCGGGCGTGCCGGTCCCGATCCGCTGGGTCGTGTCGGCCGAGCCGATCCGCTGGGTGGCGTCGGAACCGCCGCCGTAGGTGCGTCCGGTGGTCGCGGGACCGGCCGGGGCCGGCATCGCGCCGGTGGGGGTGTGCAGC
>NZ_JAMOKF010000162.1 GCF_023656545.1 Micromonospora phytophila
CGTGGACGCCGACCGATCCGTCCGCCACCCCGGCGGCCGGACCCCTTCCGGGGCCCCCGGCCGGGACGACGCCGCACTTCCCGCCGCCCTCCGCTCCCGGTGCGCCCGGCGCCGCCTGGCCGCCACCGGGGCACCTCCCGCCCGGCCAACCGCCGCCGTACGGCTACACCTACGGCTACGGCCACCCCGCCCCGCCTCCGGTTCGCTCCGCGAACCGCTCGACCCTGTTGGGCGTCATCGTCGCCGGCGCCACCGTCGTGGTCCTCGGTCTCTGCGCCTGCCTCGGCATCGCCGGCTTTCTCTACAGCGCCGACGGGCCGTACTCCGACGACCCGTACGCCGGGGAGCCCTACGACGACCCCTACACCGAGGAACCCGGGTTCCCGGCGGCCCCCTCGGCCGAGCCCACGCCGACGGTGCGGCCGGCGCTGACCCCGTCCGCCGGGCCGGGCCGGGTGACCGTGGTCTACGAGGTGACCGGCCGCGGCCCGGCGGACCTGGAGTACTACGACGCGAACGGCGACTTCATCCAGGTCGAGCGGGTGAAGCTGCCGTGGCGGCGGAGCATGCGGATGCACGACGCCGAGCGGGTGATGGTGCTCGCCGGCAACTCCGACGACGAAGCGCTGATCAGCTGTCGGATCACCGTCGACGGGGAGGCGGTCGCCGAGGACCAGAGCGACTGGGGGGTGAACTGCACCGGCTGAGCGACGGGTTGTCCCCCGGTCCGGGGCCCGTAGGCTGGCGGGCGTGACGACGACCGCCGATGTCGACCCGCTGGTGGCCCGGATGCGGCCGTTCGGGACGACCATCTTCGCCGAGATGTCCGCCCTCGCCGTCCGGACCGGCGCCGTCAACCTCGGCCAGGGCTTCCCGGACACCGACGGTCCGCCGGAGATGCTCGCCGCGGCGGCCGAGGCGCTGCGTGGCGGGCAGAACCAGTACCCGCCCGGCCCGGGCATCCCGGCGCTGCGCGCGGCGGTGTCCGCGCACCAGCGCCGGTTCTGGGGACTGGAGTACGACCCGGACGGCGAGATCGTGGTGACCGCGGGCGCCACCGAGGCGATCGCCGCGGCGATCCTCGGGCTCTGCGAGCCGGGCGACGAGGTGGTCTGTTTCGAGCCGTACTACGACTCGTACGCCGCCTCGATCGCGCTGGCCGGCGCGGTCCGGCGGCCGGTCACGCTCCGCCCCGCCGCCGACGGCCGATACGCCTTCGACCCGGCCGCGCTGCGCGCGGCGTTCGGCCCGCGGACCCGGCTGGTGCTGCTCAACTCCCCGCACAACCCGACCGGCAAGGTGTTCACCCCCGACGAGCTGGCCCTGGTCGCCGAGCTGTGCCGGGAGCACGGCGCGTACGCGGTCACCGACGAGGTGTACGAGCACCTGGTCTTCACCGACGCCACCACCGGCCACGTGCCGCTGGCGACCCTGCCCGGAATGCGCGAGCGGACCCTGCGGATCTCCTCGGCCGGCAAGACCTTCTCCTGCACCGGCTGGAAGGTCGGCTGGGTGAGCGGGCCGGCGGCGCTGGTCTCGGCGGTGCTCCGGGTGAAGCAGTTCCTCACCTTCGTCAACGCCGCACCGTTGCAGCCGGCGGTCGCGGTGGCGCTGGAGTTGCCGGACGCCTACTTCACCGGCTTCCGAGACGGCATGCAGGCCCGCCGGGACCAGCTCGTGGGCGGCTTGACCGACGCCGGTTTCGAGGTGCTCGCCCCGGAGGGGACGTACTTCGTCACCGCCGACGTCACCGCGCTGGGCGGCCGGGACGGGGTGGAGTTCTGCCGGTCGCTGCCCGAGCGGTGCGGGGTGGTGGCGGTGCCGACCCAGGTCTTCTACGACGACGCCGAGGCCGGCCGCCGGCTGGTCCGCTTCGCCTTCTGCAAGCGGCCGGAGGTGCTGACCGAGGCGGTCACCCGGCTGCGCACGCTGGCGCGATGACCGGTCAGGACGCGTACCGGGAGCGACTGCGCCGGGTGCCGGCGCTGCGCGCGTTGCGGGTGGCGGTCAGCCCGGCGACGCGGCAGCCGACGACGCGGCAGCCGACGTCGCGGCGGCCGTCACGCGCGCAACGCCCCCGTCCGGCGAGCAGCGTTCGGGCTCGCTGAACGGGGGCGTTGCTGCCGGCCGCACTTCGGCGGCCGCTCGCGACTGTTACACCCCGGCGGGGCTGGCGGTGCGGACCTGGTCGGCGATGCGTTCGGCGACCGAGCGGGCGGAGGCCTCCGTGGCGGCCTCGACCATGACGCGGACCAGCGGCTCGGTGCCCGACGGGCGCAGCAGCACCCGGCCGGTCTCGCCCAGCTCGGCCTCGGCCCGCTCGACCTCGGCCCGGACGGCGGGCGCGGCCGCGCCGACCGTACGGTCACCGACCGGCACGTTGATCAGCACCTGGGGCAGCCGGGTGATCGCGCCCGCCAGCTCGGCCAGGGACTTCCCGGTCGACGCCATCCGGGACATCAGGTGCAGCCCGGTCAGCACACCGTCGCCGGTGGTGGCGTACGCGGGCATGACGATGTGCCCGCTCTGCTCCCCGCCGAGCGCCAGCCCGGAGGCGCGCAGCTCCTCCAGCACGTACCGGTCGCCGACCTTGGTCTCGATCAGCCGGATGCCCTCGCGGGACATCGCCAGGCGCAGGCCGAGGTTGCTCATCACCGTCGCCACGAGCGTGTCCTCGGTGAGCGTGCCGGCCTCCCGCATGGCGAGCGCGAGGATGGCCATCAACTGGTCGCCGTCGACCTCCTCGCCGTCGGCGGTCACCGCGAGGCAGCGGTCCGCGTCGCCGTCGTGCGCGATGCCGAGGTGCGCGCCGTGCTCGACCACCGCGGCGCGCAGCGCCTCGATGTGGTTGGAGCCGCACTCGTCGTTGATGTTGAGGCCGTCCGGCTCGGCGTGGATCGCGATGACCTCGGCCCCGGCCTCCCGGTACGCCACCGGCGCCACCTCGGCGGCTGCGCCGTTGGCGCAGTCGACCACGACCTTGATCCCGTCCAGCCGGTGCGGCACGGTGCCGACCAGGTGCTGCACGTAGTGGTCGGCGCCGTCGAGCAGGTCGTGCACCCGGCCGACGCCGGCGCCGATCGGCCGGTCCCAGGCGGTGGTGGCGTTGGCCTCCACGGCCGCCTCGATCTGCATCTCGATCTCGTCGGGCAGCTTGTGCCCGCCGGCGGCGAAGAGCTTGATGCCGTTGTCGGGCATCGGGTTGTGCGAGGCGGAGAGCATCACGCCCAGGTCGGCCTTGGTTTCGGCGGTGAGGAACGCCACGGCCGGGGTGGGCAGCACGCCGACCCGGACCACGTTGGCGCCGGCGCTGGTGAGCCCCGCCACCACGGCGGCCTCCAGCATCTCGCCACTGGCCCGGGTGTCCCGCCCGACCACCGCCAGCGGTGGATGGCTCTTGTCCGACTCGGCGAGCGTGTGCGCGGCGGCTACCGCCACCGCCAGCGCCACCTCGGGGGTGAGATCCGCGTTCGCTCGCCCGCGTACGCCGTCCGTGCCGAACAACCGACCCATACCCGCGAACCTCCGGTGAAACTGCCGATGAGAGGAAAAGCGGAACGGCCGGTCCGCCTCTCCTGTTCGAGGGGAGGCGGACCGGCCGTCCGTCAGAAGTACAACGTGCCGCTGAAGATCAGCGCTTCGAGTACTGAGGAGCCTTACGGGCCTTCTTGAGGCCGTACTTCTTGCTCTCCTTGACCCGGGCGTCCCGGGTGAGGAAGCCGGCCTTCTTCAGGGCCGGGCGGTCGTCCGGCTCGTTGACGATCAGCGCCCGGGCGATGGCCAGCCGCAGCGCACCGGCCTGGCCGGTGGTGCCGCCGCCACGCAGGTTGGCGATGACGTCGAACTGCTCGGGCTTCTCGGCGGTGACCAGCGGGTCCTTGATGAGCTGCTGGTGCACCTTGCTCGGGAAGTAGGCCTCGAGATCGCGGCCGTTGCAGGTGATCTTGCCGGTGCCCGGGACGATGCGCACCCGGACGATGGCCTCCTTGCGGCGGCCGACGGTCTGGATCGGCCGGTCACCACGAGGCGCGCGGGCGACGGGCGCCGGCGCCTCGGTGGCCTCGGGGGCAGCCGGGGCAACCTCGGTCTCGGTGATGTCGGTCATGCTGCTTCCTTCGCCCGCGCTCACTGCGCGATCTGCTTGATCTCGAACGGCGCCGGCATCTGCGCGCCGTGCGGGTGCTCGGCACCGGCGTAGACCTTCAGCTTCTTGATCAGCTGACGGCCGAGCTTGTTGTGCGGGAGCATCCCCTTCACGGCGAGCTCGATGGCCCGCTCGGGACGCTTGGTCAGCAGCTCTTCGTAGCCGACCTGCTTCAGGCCACCCGGGTAACCCGAGTGCCGGTAAGCAACCTTGGTCTGGCGCTTGTTGCCGGTCAGCGCAACCTTGCCCGCGTTCACGATGACGACGAAGTCGCCCGTGTCGACGTGCGGCGCGAAAGTCGGCTTGTGCTTACCACGCAGCAACGTGGCGGCGTGGGTGGCCAGGCGGCCCAGCACGACATCAGAGGCGTCGATGACGTGCCACTGACGCTCGATCTCACCCGGCTTCGGGCTGTACGTACGCACAGGTCTACCTTGTCTCGTCGTCGGTCTGGGGTCGCGCGCCGAGTTGACCAGGCGCGCACGAACGACCAAGCGTACCTCAGGTGGCACGCCTCTGGATGTCGTACAACAGCAGGCAACGATACCCGGCGCCCCGTCGGCAGGTCAAAACGGGGTGCCGCCCCGCACGGCCCCGGGCGGCGCGATGGCCGGGGTCACACACCGGCCAGCCTACGCCGCCCCGGCCGCAGGTAGACAACCCAGGTCACCGCGAAGCAGACCGCGTAGGCGGCGATGAAGGCGACATAGGCCGCGTCCGCGCTGCCCTGGGTCAGGAACGACTGCCGGAAGGCGATGTTCACCAGCACGCCGCCGGAGGCTCCGACCGCGCCGGCGATGCCGATCAGCGCTCCGGTCATCCGGACGGCCCAGCGCTGGGCCGCCACCGGTTCGCGCCGTCCGGCGTCCACCGCGGCCATCGCCCGGGCCCGGAAGATCGCCGGGATCATCTTGTAGGTCGAGCCGTTGCCGATGCCGGAGAAGACGAAGAGCGACAGGAACCCGACCAGGTAGAGCCCGAACGACCGTTCCCGGGCGGCGTAGAGCACCAGCGAGGCGCCGACCGCCATCGCGACGAAGTTCCAGAAGGTCACCCTGGCCCCGCCGAGCCGGTCGGCGAGGTGGCCGCCGAGCGGTCGGATCAGCGAGCCGACCAGCGGCCCGAGGAAGGTCAGCCAGGCCGCGTCGACCGGGGTGGGGAACCGCTCGGCGAACTGGAGCTGGAGCACCTGGCCGAAGGCGAAACCGAAGCCGATGAAGGAGCCGAAGGTGCCGATGTAGAGCAGCGACATGATCCAGGTGTGCGGGTCGCGGGCGGCCTCGCGCAGCGCTCCGCGCTCGTTGCGCGCGCCGGGGATGTTGTCCAGCCAGCGCGCCGCGGCCAGCGCGGCCAGCACGATCAGCGGCAGGTAGACCGCCGGCACCAACCGGGGGTACGCGGCCCCCGCGGTCGCCAGCACCGCCAGCCCGACCAGTTGCACCGCCGGCACGCCCAGGTTGCCGCCACCGGCGTTGAGCCCGAGCGCCCGACCCTTGAGCCGTTGCGGGTAGAAGAGGTTGATGTTCGCCATCGAGGAGGCGAAGTTGCCGCCGCCGACACCGGTCAGGCAGGCCAGCACCATCAGGGTGGTGTACGAGACGCCCGGCTCCAGCAGCAGCGTCATCGGCACCGCCGGCAGGAGCAGCAGCAACGCGCTGACGATGGTCCAGTTCCGCCCGCCGAAGCGGGCCACGGCCAGGGTGTAGGGCAGCCGCAGCACCGCGCCCAGGGCGGCCGGCACCGCGGTGAGCAGGAACTTCCCGGCCGGGTCGATGCCGTAGGCGGGGCCGAGGAAGAGCACCATCACCGACCAGAGGCTCCACACCGAGAAGCCGACGTGCTCGGCGAAGATCGAGACCCAGAGGTTGCGCCGGGCGATCGGCGCACCGGTCGTACGCCAGAACTCGGGGTCCTCGGGGCGCCAGTCGTCGATACGGTGCCGGTGCCCGGCGGCCGGGGCGGCCGGGGCCGGGGGTGCGGTGCTGGCGATTGCGCTCACGGCGTTCCTCCTCGTCGGTGTGACCTGGGAGAACGCTAGGAACGTGGGATTACCCCGCGGTGCCCGTCGCGGGTCGGGTCGGAAACGGAGACCGCACCGCGGGCCGCCGTCGGCGGTGAGATCAGAGCTGTTGCAGGATGCGCAGCGCCCGGCCGACCCGGTGCATGGTGTCGGTGTCGGCGACGTCCACGCACTCGGTGAACCACTTCTTCATCGGGGAGGAGATCCGGTCGGGCATCACCACCCACCGGCCCATGGTCACGGCGAGCGGCGAGTCGCGCAACAGCGACTCGTCGACCACCTCGGCCACGATCACGATGGGCACGTCGGTGGAGTTGTAGACGTCGGAGCTGATCACCAGGCCGAGCCGTTCCCGGGCGCCGTCGATGCGCCAGATCTCGCCTCTACGCAGCACGCGGGCGCCCGCCGAAGAGCAGGTCGTCGACCATGCCCACCTCGCGGGCGTCGGCGAGGGCGTCGGCTTCGAGGTCGAGCCCGGCCCGGCCGACGGCGGCGGCGTGGGCGGTGAAGACCTCGCGCAGCGCCTTCTCCCGGGCCGCCTGGTCCATCCAGGCCGAGAGGGAGAGCCCCTCGCGCTTGGCGAACCGCCGGGCCTCCTCGATCGTCTCGTCCGAGAACGACAGGGTCACCTTGGCAGTCATGCCGGAGAGACTACCGGCCGGTGTGACCACCAGTCATCCCACTTGGCGTCCGTCGACCAACCGGACAAACCGCTACTGACGGCACAAGTGCAATATCCGATTGAGCTTGCACTTGCTGCACCTGGGCGAGACGATGTCCGGAGCATGCGGACATCGTCAGGTCCCAACAGGCGCAGAGCGAGGGAGTACGCCCATGAGCCCGACCCCCACGATGACCACGTCCGTCATGCCCAGCGAGGGAGCCGAGCGGGGGCAGGTTGCCGCGGTCGGCGAATTCCTCAAGCGGCACCCGGGCGAGGCCACCGGACCCAGGGCGCGCCTCGTCTCGCCGGATGGCGAGGAGGTCGAGATCCCCGCCCAACTGCTGCACGTCCTGCGGCACGTGTCGGCGATGCTGACCCGTGGAGACGGCGTCGCCGTGAGCGCCGTTGCCCGGGAGTTGTCGACGACCGAGGCGGCCAAGCTCCTCGGCATGTCCCGTCCCACGCTGGTCCGCCTTCTGGACACCGCGACCATCCCCTGCCATCGGGTCGGCAGCCATCGGCGGCTTCTCCTCTCCGACGTCCTGGCATTCCGGCACCGCCAGATGCAGGAGCGCCGGAGGTCGTACGAGGCCCTGATGCTGGAATCCGACGCGCTCGGGCTCAACGACGACGAATAGAGCCGTCGCCGCCTGGCTGCTGGGTACGGTGTCCACTGTGACCCTCGGCGCCCCCTTGGTGTTCCTGGACGCCAACGTTCTGTACTCGAGGACCCTGCGGGACTGGATCAGCCTGCTGTCGCTGGAAAGCGACTGCCTCGTCTACGACCTGCGTTACAGCGAGGATGTGCTTGCGGAATGGATGTACCGCATGCGCCGCAAGCGCCCGGAGCTTTCTGAGCAGGCGATCGGAGGGCAGCGGCGGCGCTTCGTCGAGGCATTTCCGCACGGTCTGGTCACCGGCTACTCCCCGCAGTCGGTGCCGTGCCCACCGGACCCCGACGATCGCCACGTGCTGGCGGCCGCGGTTCACGGCGCCGCCGACTTCCTGGTGACCAACGACCGTCAGGGCCGCGAGGCGTTCCCGACCGTGTGCGTCCAGGGCCGTCTCGAAGTCCACACCGCCGACGAGTTCCTCAACTGGGTGGCCGACACGTCGATGGGGCTGGTCCAGCGCGTCGTGACGAGACAGGTCTCCTACTACCGACGCAGCCTGGTCACGCACGACCGCCACGAGGTGGATCTGATCGCGTACCTGCGCAAGGCAGGAGCTCACCGCTTCGCCGAACGCCTTGAAGGCCACCTCGGCGGGCCGGACACCTAGCGAGCGTCGGCGCCAGCCGGGCACCGGGCGGCGCTCACCCGCGCCGGCCGCCGAACACGGCAAACCGCCACTCCTTGAAGAAGCAGTCGACGTCGACCAGGCCCGCCTCGGCCAGCCAGCGGCACTGCTCGGCCACCGGCGCGGGCCGGTCGTACGCCATCCGCCCGAGCGAGGCGGCGATCTCGTCGGCGTCGGCGCCCAGCGCGGCGATCCGCTCCAGCCAGACCTGGTGGTAGCGCCGGTCCAGCGCGGGGGTCGGTCCGGCGACCTGCTCGGCGTTGACGAAGACGCCGCCGGGCGCCAGCGCCGCCGGCACCCGCCGGTAGAGGCCACGCTTGCCGGCGTCGTCGAGGTGGTGGATCGCCAGCGCGCTGACCACCGCGTCGTAGCGGCCCGCGGGGAGCGGGTCGGTCAGGTCCGCCCGGAGGGTGCGGTGCGGCACCGCGCGGGCCCGCAGGTGGTCGGCGGCGACGGCGAGCATCGCCGGCGCGGCGTCGACCAGGGTCACCCGGACCCCCGGCACCGCCGCCGCCAGCAGCAGCGAGAGCAGCCCGGTGCCCGCGCCCAGGTCCAGCACCTCGGGGGTACGCCCGGACGCCAGCGCGGCCCGCAGCGGCGGCGCGGCCACCTCGACGGCGGTG
This sequence comes from Micromonospora phytophila, assembly GCF_023656545.1. Classification (GTDB taxonomy): domain Bacteria; phylum Actinomycetota; class Actinomycetes; order Mycobacteriales; family Micromonosporaceae; genus Micromonospora; species Micromonospora phytophila. Next base: position 8,751 of record NZ_JAMOKF010000162.1, read on the forward strand.
CCGTAGAAGGCGTCGAAGCAGGGCACCAGCCGGCGGCGGGACTGGTCGTAGCTGCCCGCCACGGCGTCGAAGACGTCGACGACGCTCATCCACTCCTCCTAAATAGTGAGAAACCTGTCCCACATCCTAAATGAGGCGGGCCCGCCCGTTGCCCCCGTGCGGTGTGAGGCGCTCTTGACAGGACCGAAACAGAAGGGACCCGGGTCGGAAACCGCTCGACGGCACGCTTTGCCGACATGACAGACGGTGCACAGACGGCGACGCGACCGGGGCGGACGACCCCCGAGGTGGCGACGCACTGCCCGTACTGCGCCCTCCAGTGCGGGATGACGCTGCGGGAGGAGGGCGGCCGGGTGTCGGTGCACCCCCGCCAGTTCCCCACCAACCGGGGCGGCCTCTGCCAGAAGGGCTGGACCGCCGCCGAACTGCTCGACCATCCCGAGCGGCTGACCACCCCGCTGCTGCGCGACCCGGCCAGCGGCGAGCTCCGCCCGGCCAGCTGGGACGCCGCCCTGGAACGGATCGTCACCGGCATCCGCACCGTCCAGGCCGGGCACGGGCGGGACGCGGTGGCCGTCTTCGGCGGCGGCGGGCTCACCAACGAGAAGGCGTACGCGCTCGGGAAGTTCGCCCGGGTGGCGCTGCGCACCAGGCACATCGACTACAACGGCCGGTTCTGCATGTCCTCCGCGGCGGCGGCCGGGATGCGCGCCTTCGGCGTCGACCGGGGCCTGCCGTTCCCCCTGGCCGACCTCGGCCAAGCCGACACGCTGCTGCTGGTCGGCGCGAACCCGGCGGAGACCATGCCGCCGCTGGTGCGCTGGCTGACCGAGCAACGGCAGCGCGGCGGTCGGCTGATCGTGGTCGACCCCCGGGTCACCGCCACCGCCCGCCAGGCGGACCTGCACCTGCAACCCCTGCCCGGCACCGACCTGGCGGTCGCGAACGCGCTGCTGCACATCGCGCTCACCGAGGGCTGGGTCGACAAGGAGTACGTCGACGCGCGCACCACCGGCTTCGAGGCGGTCCGCCGCAGCGTGGCGGGCTGGTGGCCGGCCCGCGCCGAGGCGCTCTCCGGGGTGCCGGTGGCCGACCTGGAGGCCACCGCCCGGGCCCTGGGCACCGCCGGCCGCGCCGTCATCCTCACCGCGCGCGGCGCCGAGCAGCACGCCAAGGGCGTCGACACGGTCACTGGCTTCGTCAACCTGGCGCTCGCGCTCGGCCTGCCCGGTCGCCCCGGCTCCGGCTACGGCTGCCTGACCGGGCAGGGCAACGGGCAGGGCGGGCGCGAGCACGGGCAGAAGGCCGACCAGCTCCCCGGCTACCGGAAGATCGACGACCCGGCCGCCCGGGAGCACGTCGCCGGGGTGTGGGGGGTGCCGGCCGACGAGCTGCCCGGGCCGGGGGTGCCCGCGTACCAGCTGCTCGACTCGCTGGGCACGCCGGACGGGCCGAAGGCCCTGCTGGTCTTCGGCTCCAACCCGGTGGTCTCCGCGCCCCGGGCCGCCCGGATCGAAGGCCGGCTGCGGGATCTCGACCTGCTCGTGGTCGCCGACTTCCTGCTCTCCGAGACCGCCGCGCTGGCCGACGTGGTGCTGCCCACCGCGCAGTGGGCCGAGGAGGACGGCACGATGACCAACCTGGAGGGCCGGGTGCTCCGCCGCCGCGCCCTGCGGCAACCGCCCCCCGGCGTCCGCACCGACCTGGCGATCCTCGCCGACCTGGCGGCCCGCCTGCGGGCGTCCGGCCCCGACACGCCCCCGGCGCCGGGCGAGGCCGACCCGACGGACCGGTTCCCGACCGACCCGGAGGTCGTCTTCACCGAGCTGCGGCGGGCCTCCGCCGGCGGCCTCGCCGACTACGCCGGGGTGAGCTGGGAGCGGATCGACGCCGCCGACGGCGTCTTCTGGCCCTGCCCCACCGAGGACGGGCCGGACACCCCCCGGCTCTTCGCCGACCGCTTCGCCACCCCGGACGGGCGGGCCCGGTTCCACCCGGTGGAGCACCGGCCGGCCGCCGAGGAGGTCTGCGCCGAGTACCCGCTGCACTTCACCACCGGCCGGGTGCTCGCCCAGTACCAGTCCGGCACCCAGACCCGGCGGGTGGCGGCGCTGCGCCGGGCCGCCCCGGAGGCGTTCGTCGAGCTGCACCCCGACCTGGCCGGCCGGCTCGGGGTGGGCGACGGCGAGCCGGTCCGGGTGGTCTCCCGCCGCGGTGAGCTGCGCGCGCCGGCCCGGCTCAGCCCGGCCATCCGGCCGGACACCGTCTTCGCGCCCTTCCACTGGGGCGGCGCCGCCCGGGCCAACTCGGTCACCAACGACGCCGTCGACCCGATCTCCGGGATGCCGGAATTCAAGATCTGCGCCGTCCGGGTGGAGAGGGTGGAGGAACCGTGACCGAGCGCGTGGTGATCGTCGGCAACGGGATGGCCGGTGCCCGGCTCGCCAGCGAGCTGCACGCCCGGGACGGGGACCTCAAGGTCACCGTGCTCGGCGCGGAGCCGCACCGGGCGTACAACCGGATCATGCTCTCCACCCTGCTCGCCGGGAAGATCGGCGAGCCGGACGTGGAGCTGGCCGAGGTCGCCGGGCAGGGCGTCGACCTGCGGACCGGGGTGACCGCCACCGCGATCGACCGGGCCGAACGCACGATCCGCACCGACGACGGTGACCGGATCTCCTACGACCACCTGGTGCTGGCCACCGGCAGCCGGGCCGTGGTGCCGCCGCTGCCCGGGCTGGACCCGGCCGCCCTGCCGGAGCGGGTGGTCCCGTTCCGCACCCTCGACGACTGCCGGCGAATCCTCGCCGTCGCCGAGGGCGCCCGGCGCGTGCTGGTGCTCGGCGGCGGACTGCTCGGGCTGGAGGCGGCCCGCGGGCTCGCCGCCCGGGGGCTCGACGTGGCGGTGGTGCACCCGGTGCCGTACCTGATGGAACGGCAGCTCGACCCGCTCGGCGCCGGCGTGCTGGCCGGCACGCTCGCCGGGCTCGGGGTGAGCACCCACCTGGCCGTGTCGGCCACCGGGGTCGCCGTCGACGCCGGCGGGGTCCGCCTCGACCTGGCCGACGGCCGGTCCCTCGCCGCCGACCTGCTGGTCCTCTCCTGCGGCGTACGCCCCGACACGGCCCTCGCCGCCGCGGCCGG
>NZ_JAMOKF010000163.1 GCF_023656545.1 Micromonospora phytophila
GTGCCCGATGACCATCTACCTCGTCGACATCGAGCAGGTCACCCACTCCTGCCCGGCCTTCGCCGACCCGCACCCGTTCGACATCCGCCGGACCGTCGTCGACGTCATCCCGGGCGGTCCCTGCCGGTCGCCGGCGGTACGCAGCCGGCGGCGGCGGTGGGGTTCGACCGATCGAGCCCGTCGGGCCAGCGCCGGCTGGAACACTGCGGGGGTGGGTACAGCGGCCCGGTCCCGGCTGATCAACTGGGGCGGGCCGGGCACCCGGGTCACCCGCCTGGAGCTCTTCTACGACCTGGTGTTCGTCTTCGCGTTCATCAACCTGACCACGCTGACCTCGGCAAACCTGGACGTCCGGACGCTGGGGGAGTCGCTGGTCGTGCTGGCCCTGCTCTGGTGGTGCTGGACCGGCTTCGCCGCCCTGGGCAACATCCTCCGGGCGGACCAGGGCGTCATGCCGCTGGTCGGCTTCGTGGTGATGGCGGCTGTCTTCGTGCTCGCCCTGAACACCGCCGCAGCGATCCGCGACGAGCCCGGTGGCCTGTACGGGCCGTTCGTCTTCGCCTGCGCCTACCTGACGATCTGGGTGGTCCAGGGGGTTGCCCTCTGGGCCACGATGGGGACCGGCCCGGCGCCGAGGAGGCGCTCGCTGCTGCTCACCGCGCCCACCATGGGCGGCGCCCTGATCATCCTGCTCGCCGCCATGGTGCCGCAGCGCCTCTTCGCCGAGGACGTCGCCGACGACGTGCGGCTCGGGCTCTGGCTCGTCGCGCTGGTGGTGGAGTACTCGGTGCCCCTGCTGCTCACCCGGACCGGGTGGCGGGTGCGGTCGGTGGGCCACTGGGCCGAGCGGCACGCCCTCATCGTGCTGGTCGCGTTGGGCGAGTCGGTGATCGCCCTCGGGGTCGGCTCCACCGAGCGGGCCGGCCGCCCCATCACGGTCTCGATCATCACCGCCGCCGTCCTCGGCATCGTCGTCATCGCCACGCTCTGGTGGCTCTACTTCGACCTGCTCGCCTTCGCCGTCGAGCAGATGCTGCACGGGGTGCGCGGGCCGGAGCGGATCCCGCTGGCCAGGGACATCTACACGTACCTGCACCTGCCGTTGATCATGGCGATAATCCTCGTCGCCCTGGGCCTGAAGCGGCTGCTCACCGGTGTGATCACCTCACCCACGCGCGCGGCGCGCGAGTCGCTCGGCGGACTGGACCTGCTGGTGCTCTACGGCGGGGTGGTCGTCTTCCTGCTCGCCCTGGTGGCGATCGAGCTGCGCACCTTCCGCCGGCTCGACCGGCTCTCGCTGGCCGCCGGCGGGCTGCTCGCCGGTACGGCGCCACTGGCGTACCGGCTGCCGGCGCTGACCGCGCTGGCCCTGCTCACCGCCTTCGTCGGGGTGCTGGTGCTGGCCCGGCTGCGCACCAACCGGGACATCCGCACCCGGGTACGCGAGACGGCGCAGAACGAGCAGGCGGCGCTGGAGGCGGAGGCCAACCAGTGGCGCCGCCGGCACTTCTGACCGTACGGCCCGTGTTGGCGCGGCCCGCAGGGTCGGCGTGACGCCGTGCGCGCCGGACGCCGAGGCGATGCGGAGCTGGCTCACCCCGGCTCGGTCGATCGCGCCTGCGGGCACCCCGACGACTGGGACACTGCCCAGGTGAGGAGGGGGGCCGGCGGGCGGTGGCCGACAGGGATCCGGCCGAGCGCGCCGGGTGCCCGGGCCACCCGTCTCGAACTCTTCTACGACCTGGTCTTCGTCTTCGCCTTCCTCAACGTCACCACGCTGACGGCGGGCAACCCCACCCCGGGCGGCCTGGTGCAGTGCCTGATCGTCCTCGCCCTGCTCTGGTGGTGCTGGACCGCCTTCGCCGCGTTCGGCAACGTCGTCCGGACCGACCAGGGCGTGGTGCCGCTGGTCGGCTTCGCCACCACGGCCGCGGCGTTCGTGTTCGCGCTGGCCATGCCGCAGGCGTTCCGCGACAACCCGGGCGGCCTGAACGGCCCGCTGGTCTTCGCCGTCTGCTACTTCCTGGTCCGGGCCTCCCAGGTGGCGGCCTTCGGCTGGGTGGCCCGCGGTGACCCGGTGCTGCGGCGTCAGTGGCTGCTGCTCAGCGTGCCGGTCGTGATCGCGACGGGCCTCATCCTCACCGCGTCGACGCTGCCGCAGCGGTTCGTCGAGGGGTCGGCCGAGGTCGGCCTCCGGCTCGGGCTGTGGATCGCCGCCATCGCCGTGGAGTACGGCGTGGGACTGGTGCTGCGCGGCACCGGGTGGACGGTGATCTCGGCCGGGCACTGGGCGGAACGGCACGCGCTGATCGTCCTGGTGGCGCTCGGCGAGTCGGTCATCGCCCTCGGTCTCGGGCCCGGACTCATCGCCGGCCTCTCGCTGACCTGGCCGATCATCATCGGGGCGGTGCTCGGCATCGCGGTGGTCGCCGGGCTCTGGTGGGCGTACTTCGACACCCTGGCCCTCGCTCTGGAACAGGCCCTGCACCGCACCCGGGACGTCGACGCCCGCGTCGCGTTGGCCCGGGACGCCTACACCTACCTGCACCTGCCGCTGGTGGCCGGGATCATCCTGTTCGCCCTGGGGCTCAAGGGCCTGCTCGACGAGGGCGCCGACCCGTCCAACCCGGCGTGGGGGCTGCCGCTGCCCGGGTTCGACCTGCTGGCCCTCTACGGCGGCGTGGCGCTCTACCTGCTCGGGCTGGTCGCCCTGGGGTGGCGGGCGCTGCGGGCCCTCCGGTGGCCCTCGATCGGGTTCGTGCTGCTGCTGGCCGCGTCGGCGCCGTTGGCGGCCCGGTTGCCGGAGCTGATCGCGCTGGGGCTGCTGGGCGTGGTCGTCGTGGCGCTGACCGCGGTGCAGACGGCGGCCGACGCCCCCTTGCGCGGGCGGGTCCGGCAGGTGGCGTTGCAGGAGCAGTACGCCGCCGAGGCGGACCAGACCAGGTGGCGCGGGGAACACCTCTGACCCGCCGACGGCTCGTCCCCGCCGGGGACGCCGCCGATGCGGCGACGGCCCCGCCCCGGTGCGGGCGGGGCCGTCGTGGCGACGTGCCGCGGTCAGATCTCGGCGAGCGTGCCCGCGTACATCTTGTCGATCTCGTCGGCGAAGTTGCTCTCCACCCCGCGTCGCTTGATCTTGAGCGACGGGGTGATCTCGCCGTGTTCGATGGTCAGGTCGCGGGGCAGGATGGCGACCTTCTTGATCGTCTCCCAGCGGTTGAGCTTGGCGTTCAGCTCGGCCACGTACCCCTCCACCATGGCCTTTGCCTCGGGCGAGGCGACGATCTCGGTGTAGTCCCGGCCCTCCAGCGGGGTGCCGGCGGCCCAGCCCTTGATCGCGTCCGGGTCGAGGGTGACCAGCATCGTGCAGTAGTTGCGGGCCTGCCCGATCACCACCGCCTGCGAGGTGTACGGGCAGGTCGCCTTGAACATCCCCTCGATGTGCGAGGGAGCGATGTACTTGCCGCCCGAGGTCTTGACCAGGTCCTTCTTCCGGTCGGTGATCTTCAGGTAGCCGTCCTCGTCCAGGCTGCCGATGTCGCCGGTGCGGAAGAAGCCGTCCTCGGTGAACGCGGCGGCGGTCTCCTCGGGCAGGTTGTGGTAGCCGCGCATCACCGGCCGGCCGCGGAGAAGGATCTCGCCGTCGGTGTCGATCCGGCACTCCAGGTCACCCATCGCCCTGCCGACCGTGCCGATGCGCAGCCCCTCCGGCGGGTTGACGAAGTTGCCGGCGCTGGTCTCGGTGAGGCCGTAGCCCTCCGAGATCGGCAGGTTCGCCGCGGCGAAGAAGGTGGCGATCTCGGGGCTGAGCGGGGCGGCGCCGGAGACGAGCACCCGGATCCGGCCGCCGAGGCGGGCCTGGAGCTTGCTGAACACCAGCTTCTCGGCCACCGCGTACTTCAGCTTCAGCCCGGCCGGGACCGGCTTGCCGGCCTGCTCCAGGGCGACCTTCTGCTTGCCGACCCCGACGCCCCAGGCGAAGATCTTCGCCTTCGCACCGCCCGCGCCCTGCGCGGTGGTCACCGCCTTGTTGTAGACCTTCTCGAAGACCCGGGGCGCGCCGCACATCAGCGTCGGCTTGACCACGGCGAGCAGCTCGACCAGCTTGTCCACCCGGCCGTCGACGTACGTCGGCAGGCCGACGTGGGTCGCGCCGCAGAGCAGCGTCTTGCCGAACGAGTGGGACAGCGGCAGCCAGAGGTACTGCAGGTCGTCGTCGCGGAGCAGCCCGACCTCGGCCTGCGCCACCCCCTCCCAGCACCAACCGCCGTGCAGCAGCTCGACGCCCTTGGGGCGCCCGGTGGTGCCCGAGGTGTAGATCAGCGTGGCCAGGTGGTCGGGGCCGATCCCGGCGACCAGCATGTCGATCAGGTCCGGCTCGGCGGTAAGGGCCCGTGCCCCCTGCTCCTCCAGCTCGGCCAGGGTCAGCTGGGGAATGGCGGCGGCCGGGTCGGCGGCGCCGTCGAAGAGCACCACGTGGGTCAGCGCCGGCAGGTCGGCACCGGCGATCTTCGCGGCCTGGGCCGGGTTCTCGGCGAACAGCACCCGGGAACCGGAGTCGGCGATGATGTAGGTCGCGTCCTCCGGCTCGGTGGTGGGGTAGACGGTGGTGGTCGCGCCGCCGGCGCACATGATGCCGAGGTCGGCGATCACCCAGTCGAGCCGGGTGTTCGCCAGGATCGCGACCGGATCCTCCTGACCGACGCCCAGACCGTGCAGCCCGGCGGCGACCGCCTTGGCGCGGTGGGCCACCTGCTCCCAGGTCAACCAGACCGGACCCGAGTCGTCGGGGGCCGGGTGGGCAAAGGCGGGACGGTCGGGGGTCGCCGCCACGCGCTTGAGGAACATGTCAGGAATGGAGCGGTACGGTACATCGAGAGCCATCGCTGTAGCCGCCTTACGGGGGTGGAGACGTGACAGTCATCACGCCATGGTGGGTTACCGAAGAGTATTGCCTGCACCCGGGCGTCGGCTAGCCCCGCTGATCACGGCACGGCCACGTCCCGCGACGTGGAACGGCGCTAGGTGTACCGGCCGGCGACCAGCGACCAGTCGTAGGTGGCCCGGATCCAGGTGCGGCGCGCCCGCAGCACCGAGCGCACCGGGGCGTCCGCGGTGGCCAGCGCGGTCGCCTCCGCCGCCAGGTACGCCGACAGGGCGTCGTTGAACCGGTCGGCCGCCGCCCGCAGCGCGGACGGCTCGTCGCCGCCGGTCTGTCGGGAGGCGATCACGGTGACCAGGTTGTGCCCGTCCGGCGTCGAGCGGTTCTCCTTTCCGTAGGAGAAGACGTCGTTGCACCAGCAGACCAGGTCGGCGGCGAGCAGTTCCAGGCCGACCAGCGTCGGGTCGGCCCGGTCGGTCGCCCCCGGCAGGCCGCCGAGGGCCAGGTCGGTGAGGGTGAAGCTGGGGTGCACCCCGCCGGTGTGCCGGCGCATCTGGACGTACTCGGCCAGCTCGGGCACCCGGCCGTGCTCCCGGTTGGTCGCCTCCCACAGCAGCGCCATCAGGTACTCCCGCACCTGGCTGACGAAGCGCAGCAGCGGCGCCGGCGGCCCGACGGCGCGGACCCGCCGGCACAGGTCGTCCAGCGCGTCGCCGAGCGGCCCGGCGGCGGTGGACGGCCCCGCGGTCGGGTCGCCGTGCCGGTCCAGCACGTCCAGCAGGGCCGCGACGGTGGGCGCCAGCCGGGTCGGGGCGTCACCGAGGCCGTCCTCGTCGCAGGAGTCGTCCATCACGAACAGCCAGGAGAAGAGATCGGTCAGCAGGCGCAGCCGGTCGACGGGCCCCTCCGGGCAGGCCCGCCCAGCCAGTTCGGCCGCGTCAGCCCGCCGCAGGCGGCGGAGCCGGTGCCCGGAACTGATCAGCCCGAGGCTCCGGGCCCACGCGATGGTCTCCTGAGCCACCTGGTCGGTGGCGTGGTGCCGTTCCGCGGGAAAGGGGGGTTCCCGCAGCGCCGAGGCCGCAAAGGTCCGCATGGTGCCCCCAGTCGCGCCGTCCCGGGCGGGACGGCGCGGGACAGCGTACGGGAGCAGGGATCGTCCCCCATCGTTGGGTGGAGGAAGTTTCAGCTCCGACCGTGACCGTTCTTGTGCATGCCGTCACATGCCCAGGTCGGCGCGGCGGAGCCGGTCGACGAGCGCCGACGGACCGTCGACCTGCACCCGGGACACCCGCTGCCGGCCGGAGAGGAACAGCGCCAGTTCACCGGGCGCGCCGACGACCCGGACCGGCTCGCCACCCCGGCCGACGGAGAGCTCGCCGTAGCCGGGAGCCTGCACGAAGACGTCCGCCGGGAAGCGGCGCAGCGCCAGCCGGGCCAGCGGGGCGCTGCGCTTCCACAGGGCCGCGCCCAGCCCGGCCGGCAGGTTGCGCGGGAGCCAGCCCTTCCGGGCCCGGCGAACGTCCTCGTGGTGGATGAAGAACTCCAGGGTGTTGACCAGTTCGTCGGTCACCGGGTTGCTGACCGGGCTCCACACCGGTGGGCGGCGCACCTGGCCGACCAGGCGGGGCCAGGGGCGCGCGGCGATCCGCCGGCGCACCCGCTCGGCGTGCCCCCGCAGCGGCGGGAGCAGGATGCCACCCGCCGCGTCCGGCCGGCGCTCCCGCAGCACCAGGTGCGTGGCGAGGTCGCGGGCGCACCACCCCTCGTTGACCGTCGGCGCCTCCGGCCCGAGGGCCAGCATCAGGTCGGCGAGCGCCTCGCGCTCCGATCGGGCGTACCGCGACATGGCTCCGATCGTAGGCGCGGAGGCCCACTCCGGCGCGCCGGCGCCCGGTGGCGGCAGTGACGGCAGTGACGGTGGACATATCGGCCCGGGTCGGCGGAGCTGGCCCCGACCGGTAAGGATGAGGGAGATAATTGCGGCTTACGGCGGGGGAGAGAGTGGCGAGCAGGACAAGTCGGGACGTGCTCGGGCGGGGGCTGGCCGTGCTCGGGCAGGCGATCCGGGAGCAGCCGCGGATTTTCGCGGTCGCGGTGACCGGCAGCGTGCTCTTCGGCGCCATGACGGTGGCCAGCGCGTTCGTGGTCGGCGCGGTGGTCGGTGACGTCGTGGTGCCCGCGATCGAGCGGGGCTCGGTCGGTGTCGGGGTGCTCGCCCTGGCCGCGGTGGCGCTGTTCGGCATCAGCATGCTTCGGGTGGTCGGCATCTTCGGCCGCCGGCTCGGCGCGGGCTACATGCAGTACCGCCTCCAGGCCGCCTACCGTCGCCGGGTCACCCGCCGCTACCTCGACCTGCCGCTGTCCTGGCACCACCGCAACGCCACCGGCACCCTGCTCTCCAACGCCAACTCCGACGTCGAGGCCGCCTGGTACCCGATCGCGCCGCTGCCCTTCGCGGTCGGCACGCTGGTGATGCTGGTCGGGGCGGTGGTCTCGCTCTTCGTCACCGACTGGGCGCTGGCCCTGGTCGGGCTGGCCGTCTTCCCGGCGCTCTTCGCGCTCAACGTGGCCTACTCTCGCCGGATGGCGCCCCGCCAGGCCCGGGCCCAGCGGCTGCGCGCCGAGGTCAGCGGCATCGCCCACGAGAGCTTCGACGGCGCCCTGGTGGTCAAGACCATGGGGCGGGAGGCGCAGGAGACCGACCGGTTCGCCGCCCGCGCCGGGGAACTGCGGGACTCGCTGGTGGCCGTCGGACGGCTGCGCGGCGTCTTCGACCCGATGCTGGAGACCCTGCCCAGCCTCGGCACGCTCGCCGTGCTGGTGGTCGGCGCGTTCCGGCTGCGGGAGGGCGCGATCAGCGTCTCCGAACTCGTCAGCGTGGCGTTCCTCTTCACCGTGCTGGCCTTCCCGGTGCGGGCCATCGGCTGGGTGCTGGCCGAGCTGCCGCGCAGCGTCGCCGGCTGGGAGCGCGTCCGGCGGGTGCTCGACGCCACCGGCGAGATGCCGTACGGCGACACCGAGTTCGACCCGGCCGATCGCCGGCCGGCCACCCTCGCCTTCGCCGGCGTCTGCTTCGGCTACGAGCCGGCGGAGGCGCACCTGCCCGGCACCGAGGTGCTCGGCGAGGTCTCCTTCACCGTGCCCGCCGGGAAGACCGTCGCCCTGGTCGGGCCGACCGGGGCCGGCAAGTCGACGATCGCCTCCCTCGCGGTGCGCCTGGTCGACCCCCGGGCCGGCGCGGTCGCGCTGGACGGGGTGGACGTCCGACGGCTCACCGCCGCCTCGCTGGCCGGCGCCGCCGCGCTGGTCGCCCAGGTGCCGTTCATCTTCGACGACACCGTGCGGGCCAACATCGCCCTGGACCGGCCGGGCATCGGCGACGACGACGTCTGGGCGGCGCTGCGGCTGGCCGAGGCGGACGGTTTCGTCGCCGCCCTTCCCGACGGGCTCGACACCATGGTCGGCGAGCGGGGCACCTCGCTCTCCGGCGGTCAGCGGCAGCGGCTCACCCTGGCCCGGGCGCTCGCCGGCCGACCGCGCCTGCTGGTGCTCGACGACGCGACCAGCGCCGTCGACCCCCGGGTGGAGGCCGCCATCCTGGCCGGACTGCGCTCCTCGGGAGGCGAGCCGGGCACACCCGCCGCGTCGATCCTGGTGGTCGCCTACCGGCGGGCCACCATCGCCCTCGCCGACGAGGTCATCTACCTCGAACAGGGGCGGGTCGTCGCCCGGGGCACGCACGCCCAGCTGCTCGCCACCGTGCCGGGCTACACCGACCTGGTCACCGCGTACGAGCAGGCCGAGGTCGACCACACCAAGAACGCCACGTACGACCAGGTCGCCCCGCTGAGCTCGGGCCTGGAGATCGAGGTGGACCGGTGAGTGCGAGGAGTGAGCTTGCGAGCCCCGCAGTCGCGAACGAAAGGTGGGTCCGGTGAGTGTGGCGGCGGCCGAACGACAGGCGGCGCAGGAGCAGCGGCCGGAGGTTGCCGAGACGACCTGGCAGACGCTGCGCCGCGGGCTGGCGCTCTCCCCGGAGCTGCGGGTCGGCCTCGCGGGCACCCTCGGCCTGGCCCTGGTCTACATGGTCGGCCGGGCGGCGGTGCCGGTGGCGGTGCAGCAGGGCATCGACAACGGCATCCTCGGCGGCCTGAACCTGCCGGTGGTCTGGACGGTGGTCGCGGCCACCGCCGCGGTGCTGGTGGTGACCACGCTCTGCGGGTACCTGATGATGCGCCGGCTCTTCACGGTCAGCGAGACCGCGCTGGCCAACGTGCGGGTGCGGGCGTTCCGGCACGTGCACGACCTGTCCATGCTGCACCAGCAGTCCGAGCGACGGGGTTCGCTGGTCTCCCGGGTGACCAGCGACGTCGACCAGATCACCCAGTTCCTCCAGTGGGGCGGCGTGATCCTGGTGATCAACCTCGGTCAGCTGGTGGTGACCACGCTGGTCATGCTCGCGTACTCCTGGCAGTTGACCCTGGTGGTCTTCGCCGCCTTCCTGCCCGCGGTGTTCGTGATCCGGCTGCTCCAGCGCCGCCTGGGTGCCGCGTACGGGGTGGTCCGGCAGCGCACCGGCACGCTGCTCGGCACGATCGCGGAGAGCGTGGTCGGCGCGCCGGTGATCCGCGCGTACGGGATCGCCGGGCGGACCGCCCGCCGGCTCGACGAGGCGATCGACAGCCAGCGGCGGGCTCAGCAGCGGGCGATCCGGATCAGCATCCTCGGCAGTTCGGTAGGTGAGCTGGCCGCCGGGTTGGCGCTGGCGGGCGTGGTGGTGCTCGGGGTCACCCTGGGCGCCGACCGCACCCTGAGCATCGGCGAGGTGACCGCCTTCCTCTTCCTGGTCACGCTCTTCATCCAGCCGGTGCAGATCGCCACGGAGGTGCTCAACGAGGCGCAGAACGCCATCGCCGGCTGGCGCCGGGTGCTGGACGTGCTGGACGTAACGCCGGACGTCGCCGACCCGGGCCAGCAGGGGCGGGAGTTGCCCTCCGGCCCGCTGGACATCCGCTTCGCCGGGGTGTGCTTCGCCTACCCGGGGGGCCCGCCCGTGCTGCACGACGTGAGCCTGGAGATCCCGGCGAAGAGCCGGGTGGCGGTGGTCGGGGAGACCGGCAGCGGCAAGACCACCTTCGCGAAGCTGCTCACCCGGCTGATGGATCCGACCGCCGGTGAGGTCCTGCTCTCCGGGGTGCCGCTGGATGAGGTCCGGTTCGCGTCGCTGCGTTCCCGGGTGGTGATGGTGCCGCAGGACGGCTTCCTCTTCGACGCCACGGTGGCGGAGAACGTCCGCTTCGCCCGGCCGGAGCTGACCGACGAGCAGCTCACCGCCGCCTTCACCGAGCTGGGCCTGGCCGACTGGCTGGAGGGGCTGCCGTCCGGGCTGCACACCCCGGTCGGCGAGCGGGGCGAGGCGCTGAGCGTGGGGGAGCGGCAGCTGGTGGCGCTGGCCCGCGCGTACGTGGCCGACCCGGACCTGCTGGTGCTGGACGAGGCGACCAGCGCGGTCGACCCGGCCACCGAGGTGCGGCTGCAGCGCACCCTGGACGCGGTGACCCGGGGGCGCACCACCCTCGCCATCGCGCACCGGCTTTCCACCGCCCAGTCCGCCGACGAGGTGATCGTGGTCGACCGGGGCCGGATCGTGCAGCGCGGCCCGCACGACGAGCTGGTCCGGGACCCGGAGTCGATCTACGGCCTGCTCTTCGCCTCCTGGCTGGAGCAGACCCGCTGACCGAAGGCCGTCCGTCGCGGCCCGACCGTGCGTCGGGCCGCGACGGCCGGCTCAGCGGGAGTAGAACTCCACCACGAGCTGCTCGTCACAGATCACCGGCACCTCGTGCCGGGCCGGCTCACGCAGCAGCGTGGCCCGCAGCCCGGCCAGCTCCACCGACAGGTAGGGCCGGGCGGGGCCGTCGGGGGCGTTGGCGCCGGTGGCGGCGAGCTGGAACGGCGCCGAGGCGCGGCTGCGCTCGCGGACCCCGACCACCTGACCCGGCCGCAGCCGGTACGAGGGCCGGTCGACCTTGCGCCCGTCGACGGTGAAGTGGCCGTGCGCGACCAGTTGCCGCGCCTGGTAGATGCTGCGGGCCAGCCCGGCCCGGTGCACCACCGCGTCGAGCCGCCGTTCCAGGAGCGAGACCAGGCTCTCGCCGGTCTTGCCGGTGCCGCGGGCCGCCTCGTCGAAGGTGCGCCGCAGCTGGGTCTCGCTGACGTTGTACTGGTGGCGCAGGCGCTGCTTCTCCAGCAGTCGGACCTGGTAGTCCGAGGTCTTGCGCCGCTGCCGGCCGTGCACGCCGGGCGGGAAGGGGCGTCGCTCGACGTACCGCACGCACTTGCGGGTCAGGGCGATGCCGAGGGCGCGGGAGATGCGGGCCTTGGGCCTGGGGTGGTTCACGCTGGACGTCTCCAATCCGGTGCTCTAGTCTTCGAGTTAGGCAAGCCTAACCTACTAAGGAGGTCGTGCCATGCGACCCAGCCCCGCGGAGATCGTCCGTACCCTCGTCGCCGGCCGGCTGCCCGCCCTCGCCCACGTCGCGCACCGGTCCGGCCCGCACCAGGTCCGGCACGTCACCGACCCGGACGGGCGGGTGCTGCTGCTGGTGCCGGTGGTCAGCGACCTCGAAGCGGCGCTGCGGCCCGCCCAGGGCGAGTCCGACGTCGCGCTGGTGCTGGACGTGCTCGACCTGCCGCCCGCGGCCGGGGCGCCGTCGCTGGGCCGGGCCTGGATCTCCGGCTGGGCGACCCGCCTGGACGGCGACGAGGAACGCCGGGCGGCGCTCGACTTCGCCGCGGTGGAGCCGACCGGCGACCTGCTCGACGTGGGCACCCGGTTCCGGCTGTACCGCTTCGAGGTGGTCGAGGCCCGCTGGGAACGCGCCGGCGCCGTCCGCCGGATCGACCCCGAGGCGTACGCCGAGGCGCAGCCGGACCCCCTGCACCCGGTCGAGGCGGAGCTGCTGGCCGATCTCGCCGAGCACC
>NZ_JAMOKF010000164.1 GCF_023656545.1 Micromonospora phytophila
CGGCGGCGGTGGCCGGCTTCCGGGCCGCCCTCGACGCCCGGGACTTCGTGGAGATCCACACCCCGAAGGTGGTCGGCTCGTCCACCGAGAGCGGGGCGAACGTCTTCGCCCTGGACTGGTTCGGTCGGCCCGCGTACCTGGCCCAGTCGCCGCAGTTCTACAAGCAGCTCATGGTCGGCGTCTTCGAGCGGGTCTACGAGGTCGGGCCGGTGTTCCGGGCCGAGCCGCACGACACCGTCCGGCACCTGGCCCAGTACACCTCGCTCGACGCCGAGCTGGGTTTCGTCACCGACCACCGGGACGTGATGCGCGTCCTGCGCGACACCGTGGCCGGGATGCTGGGCACGGTCGTGGAGCGGGCCGGCGGTTCGCTGGCCACGCTCGGCGTGGCCGCCCCGGCCGTGCCGGACGAGATCCCGGCGGTGCACTTCACCGAGGCGCTCAAGATCGCCGGCGCGCCCGCCGACGAGCCGGACCTCGCCCCGGCGCACGAACGCGCGCTGGGGGAGTGGGCGCGGCGCGAGCACGGCTCGGAGTTCCTCTTCGTCACCGGCTACCCGATGGCGAAGCGCCCCTTCTACACCCACCCCGACCCGGCCCGGCCGGCGTACTCCAACGGGTTCGACCTGCTCTTCCGGGGCCTGGAGCTGGTGACCGGCGGGCAGCGGCTGCACCGGCACGCCGACTACCTGGCGGCGCTCGCGGCCCGGGGCGAGCCGGTCGAGCCGTACGCCGGTTACGTCGACGCGTTCCGGCACGGCATGCCACCGCACGGCGGCTTCGCCATCGGGCTGGAACGCTTCGTCGCCCGGCTGACCGGCGCGGCCAACGTCCGCGAGGTCACCGCCTTCCCGCGCGACCTGCACCGGCTCACCCCGTAGGGCGGGCGCTCGATCGACACCGGGGTGCGGATGTCGGGGCGTCCCGGTCGGCACGCCCCGACGTCCCGCTCGCCGGTCGGCGCTCAGGCGGGGCCGAGCAGGTCCCAGAGGTTGCCGGCGATGTCGCGGAAGACGGCGACCCGGCCGTACGGCTCGGTGCGGGGCGGGCGGACGAACTCCACGCCCGCGTCGACCATCCGGCGGTGGACGGCCTCGAAGTCGTCCACCCGGAGGAAGAAGCCGACCCGGCCGGCGACCTGGTCGCCGACGGCCCGCGCCTGCTGCTCCCCGTCGGCGCGGGCCAGCAGCAGCCCGGTCTGCCCGCCGGGCGGGCGGACGACGACCCAGCGCTTCGGGCGGCCGTCGTTGGTCAGCGAGGGCGAGTCCTCGGCCAGCTCGAAGCCGAGCACCTCGGTGAAGAAGTCGATGGCCGGGTCGTACTCGGCGACGACGACGGTGACGAGATCGATCTGCACGGCGGCGGACCGGGTCAGGCCGGAACGGTGACCAGGGTGGCGAGGCGCTGCTCCACCACCGGCAGCACGTCGGCCACGGTGACCGGGCGGCCCAGCTCGGCGGTGAGCGAGGTGACCCCGGCGTCGCGGATGCCGCAGGGCACGATCCGGTCGAAGTACCCGAGGTCGCAGTCGCAGTTGATCGAGAAGCCGTGCAGGGTGACCCCGCGGGCGACCCGGATGCCGATGGCGGCGACCTTGCGGGCCGGGCCGCGGTCGTCCTCGGGCACCCAGACGCCGCTGCGTCCCTCGATCCGGCCGGCGGCCAGCCCGAACTCGGCGCAGACGTCGATCAGCAACTGCTCGGTGCGGCGGACGTAGGCGACCACGTCCACCGGGTCGGGCAGTCGCAGGATCGGGTAGCCGACCAGCTGCCCGGGACCGTGCCAGGTGATCTTGCCGCCCCGGTCCACGTCGACCACCGGGGTGCCGTCCGTCGGCCGGTCCCACGGCTCGGTGCGCTTGCCGGCGGTGTAGACGCTCGGGTGCTCCAGCAGCAGCACGGTGTCGCCGCGCTCGCCGGCCACCACCGACTCGTGCAGCCGGCGCTGCTCGTCCCAGGCGGCCTGGTAGTCGAGGACGCCGGCGCGGACGGCCGTCAGGCCGGAGGTCGTCGTGGTCACGCCGACAAGCCTAGACCCGTACCGGCCGGTCACCTTCCGTGACGCGGCTCACCGGGGCGCCGCGGGCGGGCCCGTGGGCGGCGCGGGGTGCTCCGGGGCCGGGCCGGCGGCTGCCCGGCGACGGCGTCGGTGGCGCAGCAGAAGGGCCGTGGCGACCAGGAGTGGCGGCACGGCCAGCGTCAGGTAGAGCCAGAGCGGGGCGGCGAACGGCGACGGCCGGCGTTCGGGACCGCCGAACGCGGCCCGGGCCAGCAGCTCACCCGGCACCAGGATGTCGGTCGTGCCGGGCGGCGCCGTCACCAGCGGCTGCCGGGTGCCGTCCGGTGTGACGGCGGCGAGCGTGGTCCGCCGCTCGTCGGCCCGCACCGCCCAGGCCACCTGCTTGACCACGGGGTCGCCGCCGCGCCAGCCGATGATCTCCACGGTCGAGCCGTCGACCGGCACGGGCGCGCCCGTCGGGTGACCGGTCGACGCGTCGACGAACTCGATCCGCCGGGTGCGGGCGGCCGTCTGCTCCGGAGTGCAGGCGGGGCCGGCGCAGCCGTCGAACGCGAGCAGCGCGATCCGCCGGCCGTCCGGATGCCAGGCCGCCGCCCCGGCGAGCAGGCGCCGGTCGCCGAGCTCGACCTGCCACCGCGGACGGCCCGTGTCGGGGTCGACGAGCACCAGGCGCTGCCGCTCGGCGACCAGGGCGGCGGGATCCACCGGGCCGGCCACCGCGACCAGGTTGCCCGTCGGGGACCAGGCGGCCGCGGCGTGGCTGGCGAAGGTGCCGGCGGGGATCGGCCGTTCCGTTCCCGTCCACGGGTCGACCGCGACGAGGTCGTCCGGCTTCTCCGGGTCGTTGAGCTGCTGGTTCTCCGGCCCGTACGTGATCACCGCGTCGTCGTTGCTCCGGGTGCCCAGCACCCGCCGTCCGTCCGGGGACCAGGCGAGCGGGGTGATGCCGGATCCGAGCGTGCGGCGTTCCTCGCCGGTGACCAGGTCCACCAGCGTTCCGGAGCCCGGCCGCAGGTAGTGCCGCCCGTCCGGTGCGAGCAGCCCGTGCCCCTCGCCGATGCCGACCGGGATCAGGCGGTACCCGCCGTCCCGGCCGACCAGCACGCCCGTCGACTCGAAGTAGCGGGTGTGCGAGGTGAAGAAGACCATCGCCGCCGGTCCCGTCGGCCGCTGCCCGACGGTCGCCTGCCACAGCCACGGGTCGTGCACCCGGACCGGCACGGCATCGGCGTCAGCCGGTGCGGCCTGCGGGCCGGGCGCCGCGACGGCGCCGACGGCCGAGGCGACGATCGTCAGGGCGACCAGGGCGGCGCCGCGGCGGGGCCGGCTCGTCATCGGCATCGGCCCAGTACACACGATGGCGGCCCGCCATGGGCCCCCGCCGGCGCGGCGCTCGGTGGCGCGGGTCGCGGCCGATGAACCGTCGGCGGTCGACTCGCCGTCAGGCGGGTGCGACCCGCCAGAGCCAGACGTCGTCCACCCGCTCGGGCGGGCCGAGCAGCGCGGTCACCGTGCGCCGGATCGTCTCCTCGTCGACCGGCCACTTCGCCCCGTGCACCTGGTCGGCGAGCACCACCGTCTCGACCCGCCAGTACCGCAGGTCGGCGCGGACCTGCCGGACGCTGCCCTCGGTGATGATCGGCACCAGCCCGGTCCGGCCGGCCTGGTCCATCAGGGCGTCGAGCAGGCGCGGGGGCGGGCCGATCCGGCCCCGGCCGTCCGGGCCGCCGGGGCCGAGGAAGAACCCGGACGGGATGGCGAACTCGCCCTGCCGGTGCGCCAGGGCGTACGCCTGCCAGCGCTGGCCGTCGGGGTAGACGTCGAGGGTCAGCGGCACCGGGGTGAGCACCCCGCCGGGGGAGACGTACTCCCGCCAGGTGCCGGCGGTGATGAACCGGGGGATCGGCTCGCGTTCGACGGTGAGCAGCGGGGCCGGCAGCAGCGGCGCCAGCGCCACCGCGAACGCCGCCCAGCAGGCCAGCAGCGCCGGGCGGCGTCGGGGCGGGTCGGCGCGGAGCTGGTCCACGGCGTACGCCAGCAGCACCCCGATCACCGGCGCCACCACCAGCGCCAGCCGGGCCGGCAGGGCGGCGTTCACCACCGGCAGCTGCCCGACCAGGTCGAACGGCATCGGCAGGTCGGTCGGCCGCCCGTCGACCTTGGCCTCGGGCCCGAAGGAGAGGACGGTGAAGACCACGGCGGTGGCCCCCAGCGCCCAGAGGGTGGCCCGGCGACCCGCGTCGGCCCGGCGCCACAGCGCCACGAAGCAGGCGACGGCGAGCAGCAGCAGCGGGAGCCCGAAGAACGAGTTCTCCTCCGTCGGGTTGGGGGCCAACCGGGTGCCCAGCCCCACCTCCCCGGCGAGGGAGCGCTGCGGGTACGCCCCGTACGCGACGACGTCCTCGGAGTGGATGACCGCGTCGAAGCCGGTGCCGTGGAAACGCTGCGGGCCGGCGAAGTGCAGCCAGAGCGGGTACGCCAGCAGCACCCCGGCGACCACGGCGGTCACCCCGAGCCCGCGCAGGAAGGTGGGCAGGGCGGCGCGGGCCTCGGCCCGGTTGGCCGGGTGCAGCGCCCACACGGTGACGAAGACGCCGAGCGCCAGCGCGGTGAAGAAGAGCCCCTCGGCGGCGATCGAGAAGGCGAGCGCGACGAGCACGCCGAGGATCGCGCCGTCGCGCAGCCAGTGGCCGGGGCGGCGCAGCGCGAAGGCCCGCCAGACCAGCAGCGGCACCAGCCAGCCGGCCGTCCAGTTCAGGTGGGCGTTGGCGTGCGACACCATGCCGGGGGAGAAGCCGATGAACAGCCCACCGACGGCGGCGGCGAGCGGGCTGCGGAGCAGGTGCCGGGAGAGCAGCCAGTACCAGGCCAGCGCGGTGGCGGCGAGGTTGAGGGTGAGGATCACCAGGAACGTCGCCGGCGGCCCGATCAGGTACGTCAGCGGCGCGAAGACCACCGCGTAGACCGTGACCGAGGTGTTGACCGCGAGGTTCACGCCGTCCGGGACGTTGATCAGGTGGGTGAAGAGCGGATTCTCGCCGTGGGTCAGCGCGTGGCCGCCGAAGGCCAGGAGCCACTCGAAGAGCGCCTGGTCGCTGGAGTTCACCGTGATGGCGCGGGCGTTCGGGTCCCGCCACAGCCCGCTGGTGACCCAGACGGCGAGCGCCAGCGCGACCAGCGCCACGATCAGGTCGGCGCGCCGGTCGCGGACGACGCGGGGCGGCGGGGCCGGCGCGGGCGCCAGGGACGGGGAGATCGGCACGCAGCGGACGTTACCAACCGGGCCTGGACAGGCCGGTCAGACACGGAAGCTCGGCCGAGGTGTCTCGGCCGGTGGCGGTCGACGGGTGCCGCACGCCGCGTCGGGCCGGAGGCCGGCCCGCTGCCGGAGAAGCCGCCGCAGCCCGGCGAACCGGTCGCACATGTCAACGTCGATGAATGTGTGAGCGTGACCCATGTCACAGGTTCGACACATCGACGTAACGTCGCGGCAATTCGCGGGTGACCCAGTTCACAACCCGTCCCCCAGGAGGCCCCCGTGCGCCGCTCCTCGTCCCTGTTCACCCGGCTGACCGGTGCGGTCGCCGGGATCGTCCTCACCGCCGCCGCGGTGACCGCCGTCGCCGCCCCCGCCCAGGCCGCCAGCCTCACCCAGGTCACCGGCTTCGGCTCGAACCCCGGCAACCTCGCCATGTACGCCTACCGGCCGGACAACCTGCCGGCGGGAGCCCCGGCCGTCGTGCTGCTGCACGGCTGCACCCAGAACGCCTCCGGCTACTTCGCCAACTCCGGCTGGCAGAAGTACGCCGACCAGTGGAAGTTCGCCGTGATCGTGCCCCAGCAGTCCAGCGCCAACCAGTCGCTGAGCTGCTTCAACTGGTTCGTCGAGGGGGACATCACCCGGGGCCAGGGCGAGGCGCTCTCGATCAGGCAGATGGTCGAGCACGCCAGGAACACCTACGGCAGCGACCCCGGCCGGATCTTCGTCAGCGGGCTCTCCGCCGGCGGGGCGATGAGCGCGGTCATGCTCGCCACCTACCCCGACGTCTTCGCGGGCGGGTCGGTCATCGCCGGCCTGCCGTACCGCTGCTCGCCCCCCGCATCCACCAGCACCTGCCAGTACAGCGGGGTGGACAAGACCCCGGCCGCCTGGGGTGACCTGGTCCGCAACGCCTACCCCGGCTACACCGGCCGGCGCCCGCGGGTGTCCATCTGGCACGGCACCTCGGACACCACCGTGGTCCCCGCCAACGCCACGGAGCTGCGCGACCAGTGGACCAACGTGCGGGGCGTGGGGCAGACCCCGACCAGCACCGGGTCGCTGCCCGCCGGCACCAGCGTGGAGGTGTACGGCAACAACGACGTACGGGTCCAGCGGGTCTCCGGCATGGGCCACGGCACCCCGGTCGACCCGGGCTCCGCCGCCAACCAGTGCGGCACCGCCGCCGCCTACATGTTGGACACCATCTGCTCGACGTACCACGACGCGGTCTTCTTCGGCCTGAACTCCGGCGGCACGACCCCGACCGCCAGCCCGACGCCTTCCCCCACCACCGCCCCGACCTGCGTGACCGCCAGCAACTACGCGCACGTCAGCGCCGGCCGTGCCTACGCCTCCGGCGGCTACGCCTACGCCAACGGCTCGAACCAGCGGATGGGCCTCTACAACACCTTCAACACCAGCACGCTCAAGCAGACCGGCCCCAACTACTGGGTGATCGGCTGCTGAGCCGCCCGTCCGACGCGTCAACGATGGAGCTGTGGTGGGCGGCCCTGCCGCACACACCCGCTGCGCGGGGCACCACAGCTCCATCATCGACCGGCGGCTACTCCGTCAGGGCGGCGGCGAGGGCGCTGCGCAGGTCGGGGTGGCGGAAGGAGTAGCCGGCGCGGGTGAGGACGCCGGGCAGGACCCGCCCGCTGTGCAGGACCTCGGTGGAGAAGCCGCCGAGCACCACCTTCAGCGCCACCCCCGGGATCGGCATGATCGCCGGGCGGTGCAGCTGTCGGGCCAGCTCGCGGGTGAACTCCGCGTTGGTCGACGGAGCCGGACCGACCATGTTGACCGGGCCGGCGATCTCGTCGGAGTCGAGCAGGAACAGCGACGCCCCCAGCCAGTCCTCCATCGAGATCCAGGGCCACCACTGCCGCCCGCTGCCCAGCTTGCCGGAGATGCCGAGCCTCATCGGCAGCAGTTGGGGCTTGAGCATCCCGCCGTCACGGTGCAGCGGCAGCCCGATGCGCAGGCGGACCACCCGTACGCCGGCGTCCTCGGCCGGTCGGGTCGCGGCCTCCCAGACCCGGCAGACGTCGGCCAGGAAGCCCTCGCCCGCCGGCGCGTCCTCCTCGACGGTCCGGTCACCGGTGTCGCCGTACCAGCCCACGGCAGAGGAGTTGAGCAGGACCTTCGGCCGGTCACTCTCGGGCAGGCCGGCGATGGTGACCGCCAGGGTGGTCGTGCTGTCGACCCGACTCGACCGGATCAGCTGCTTGTACTGGTCGTTCCACCGCTTGTCGGCGACGCCCGCGCCGGCCAGGTTGACCACCGCGTCCGCCTGCGCCACCACGGCCGGGTCGAGTTGCGCGGCGGACGGGTTCCACTGCCGCTCGTCGGCGGCGCGCGGCGGCCGGCGGACCAGTCGGGTGACCTGGTGCCCGCCCGTGGTGAGCCGGTCGGTCAACCGGGTGCCGAGGAAGCCGGACGCGCCGGCCATGAGGATCCGCATGCTCATATCTTCGGGTACGGACACCGTTCCGGATGCGCCGAGCGTCAAGCCTGCGCCACCGCGGCTGTGGGGCGCAGGTCGGCCAGGAGGCGTTCCACCTCGGCGAAGGCGTCCTCGGGCAGCGGACCGAGGGCGAGGGTGGCGAAGTTCTCCTCGGCCTGGGCGACGGTGCGGCAGCCGGGGATCGGCACCGTCCGGGGGCTCCGGGCCAGCAGCCAGCCCAGCGCGCCCTGGGCGAGGGTACGGCCGTCGGCGGTGAGCGCCGCGCGGATCTGCGCCACCCGGGCCGCCCATCGCGGCGTCGGCCGGCCGTCGGTGAACCAGACCAGCCACTCCGGCGCCCGCCCGCGTACGTCGTCGACGCCGACGGCCCGCGTCGAGCCGGTGAGCAGCCCCATCGCCAGCGGTCCCCGGTTGAGGGCGGCCAGGTCCAGCGCCTCGCAGACCGCCAGCATCCGCGCGTTGTCCAGCAGCACCGACTGGTCGTGCTGGATCGCCGCGCAGTGCGGCCCGGCCGCCGCGAACGCCTGCGCCGACGCCGGGTTGTCGGTGCTCCAGCCGTACGCCCGGATCTTGCCCTGGGTGACCAGGTCCTCCAGCGTGTCGACCAGGTCGAGCGCGGCGGACGCCGGCAGGTCGTTGAGGTGCAGCTGGTAGAGGTCGACGTGGTCGGTGCCGAGCCGGCGCAGCGACTCCTCCAGGCTCTGCACCGCGTAGCCGGGGCCGGCGTCCGTGCCGGTCCACCGGCGGGTCGCCTCGTCGGAGCGGTTGCCGAACTTGGTCGCGATCACCGCCCGGTCGCGACGGCCGGCGAGAGCCCGGCCGAGGATCCGCTCGCTGTGCCCGGCGCCGTAGTTGCTGGCCGTGTCGAAGAGGGTCACCCCGAGGTCGAGGGCGCGCTGGACGGTGCGGATCGACTCGTCGTCGTCGACCTCGCCCCAGCCGAACGGCTGGCCGCCGTCGCCCCAGAGGGGTCCGCCGATCGCCCAGCACCCCATGCCGATCGCGCTGACCTCGATCCCGCTGCGGCCCAGTGTCCGTGTCGTCGTCATGCCGTCCAGCCTTCAACCTGGAGCGCACTCCAGGTCAAGCGCTACGCTCCCGCCATGAGCGGGTACGCACCCTCCGAGGCCGCCCGGCGCAGCGGCTTCAGCCTCGACACCCTGCGGTACTACGAGAAGATCGGGCTGCTCAGCGACATCGGGCGCACCTCGGGTGGGCGGCGGGTCTTCACCGACGACGACCTGAGCTGGCTGCTGCTGTTTCGCTGCCTGCGCGACACCGGGATGCCGATCGCCGAGATGTGCCGCTACGCCGAGCTGGCCCGGGCGGGCGAGCACACCGCCGGGGAGCGCCAGGCGCTGCTGGAGCGGCACGCCGAGCGGGTCGAGGAACAGATGCGCCTGCTCCGACGCCAGTACGACCACCTCCGGGAGAAGATCCGCTTCTACGAGCGGCCGACCGGCCCGGAGTAGGGCGATCGGCGGTGGCGGCCAGGGCCGCCACCGCCGTACACCGTGGGTCAGTGGCCGGCGCCGGCCGATCCGACGCCGGCGGCGGTCACCCCGACGACGACCGGGCGCGCGCCGAGGCACTGGGGCGCGAAGTGGGCCACCACGTGGTCCCAGGTCGCCTTCGCCTCGCCGAATGTGAAGGTCGGCTCACCGTCGAGGTACGCGCTCCAGGCCAGGCGCGGGATCAGGTACCACTTTTTCCACGCCGTGTTCTGCTTCGGCGAGAACATGATCCGGTCCACGCCGTCGGTGTGGCAGAGACCGAAGCAGTGCCCCAGCTCGTGGATCGGCACGTACTTCCAGATCTGGTCCGGGGTGTTGTCCACGAAGGTGGCCCCGGAGTTGCTCTTCCCGTCCAGCCCGCACGCGCTGTCGTGCAGGTTGTTCGCCAGGCCGCGCAGGGTGTCGGTGTAGCGGAACACCCCGGCGACGACCGGGTGGCAGAGGCCCGCGGTCGCCCCGTCCGGGTCGGTGGTCTTGTTGCGCCGCCCGAGTACCCCGCTTAGGAAGCTGGCCAGGGAGCCGTGCGCGTTCGGCGTGTCGTACCCGGGGTGCACGATGTGGTCGGCGTCGGTGACCGGCCGGGTCTCCTTGGCGAAGTCCAGCATCAGCGCCAGTTCACGGCCCTTCTCGGCGGCCGTGGCCACCTTCGTGTCGAGGGCGCCGTCGCGCATGGGCAGCACGATGAACTTCGGCCCCTGCGCGCCCCGGGAGGTGAGGTAGGCGTCCAGCTCGTCGGCAGAGATCGGGTTGTCGAACTCGCCCCCGCCACCGCCGCCCAGCACCGGCCCCTTCTTCAAGGTCTTGTAGCGCTTGCGGTTCCAGAACCCCTCGGTGAACTCGAAGCCGCACAGCTCTCGCAGGTTGATCGCGCCCTGCTCGTGCAGCACGACCAGGTTGGGCACGGCCGGCTCGCGCGGCGCCGGGGTCTCCGAGTCCAGCACTGTCCGGTACGCGGTCGCGTGCAGGCGCAGCCCGAACGCGCCGTGGTCGAGGCGGATCGCCGCCTTGATGTCGGCCAGCGTGTCACCGGAGTACTTGGCCTCGAGCAGGCCCCGGACGTGGGCGCGCAGCCGCCCCCGGTTGATCTCCTCGACGATGTAGTCGATGGTGTCGCCGAGGAACACGATCCGGCCCAGCCGGATGATCCCCAGCACGACGCCGATCCCGATCCGCAGCAGGCCATCGAGGATCCGCCGCCAGTCGAGGGTGAAGATCCCGGCGATCACGTCCCACAACCCGACCGCGATGTCCACCACCAGATCGACGATCACCCCGACGAGCTTGCACACTGTCCGGGCGACCCACTTGCCCACCTTGACGATCACCCAGCGGACGACCTTCACGAAGATGGTGACGAACCAGCAGACCCAGCCCCGCGGGTCGTACCACGGGTAGTCCTTGCACTTCTTCTCCTGCCGCTCCTCCCATTCCTCGACGGGCTTGGAGACCTCCTCTTCGATCCATTCGGTGATTTCGGTACACACGAGTGCCATGGAAGATCCCCTCCTCCGCGTTCACGAGGTCGTTCGCAGGGCGCGTAGCAGCGTGAGCAGCCGCCGGCGGCTCCAGGCCAGGCCGAGGAGCTTGCCGGTGACCGCTGCACCCAGACAGCCGAGCGCCGCGACGGCGATGGCGCCGCCGCGCGGTCCGAGGACGAGGGCGGCGGTGACGGCCGCGACGAGGGCGAGCGCCGACCAGGCGCAACCGCAGTCGTTGAAGTGGCGACGGAGCTGCCGGGCCGACCGCTCCCGCCGCGCGGCGTCCAGGCCGGGCACGGTGACGGCGACACCGTCGACGTGGGGGCGGCGCAGCCAGGAGACCAGCGCCTCCGTCCGGTCGAGATCCGCACTGTCGGCGATCCGGATGTCCACGACGGCCACCTCCCTCGGACACCCTCACGGTGAGCGCGGGCCGGCACGGTGTCAACGACTGCTCAGCTACCCGACTGTCGGGTCGCTGACCAGCGCAGACGTGGGATCAGGCGGCGGCGAGGCGGGCCAGCACCGGTGCGAGCGGAGCGAGCGCGTCCCGGCGTACGACGAAACGGGTGACGCCCCAGCGGCGCTCGTGCCCGGCGACCGCCGCGACGATCTCGTCCTCGGTGCCGATCAGCACGAACGGCGTGGCCAGCACCTCCGCGACGGTCAGCCCGGTGTCCCGGGCGGTCTCCGCGGCGGCCGCCTCGGCGTCGTCGGTGACCACGACCCGCTGCACCAGGGCCTCCAGTGCCGGCGGGTCGGCGCGTCCCGCCGCGCCGGCGGCGATCCGGGCCAGCTGCGCGTCGAGCTGGTCCGCCCGCCACCGCACCTCGTGGGCGTGACCGTCGGCGAGGGTACGCCCGAAGCCGGTCAGCCCGACCACGTCGGCGTGCGCCCCCGCCCAGCGCAGCAGCGCCGAGTTGGCCGTGCCCATCGTCAGCGGGATCCGCCGCTGGACCGGGCGGGGTGACTCCAGCCGGGCGGCCCGCATCGCCAGCTCGGCGGTGTCGACGGTGACCTCCTCGCCGTCGAGCAGGGCCCGGACGGCCTCGGCGACGGCGACGCAGCGCCGCACCCGGCCGGCGACGTCGGGCCGTTGCCGGCCGACGGCGAG
>NZ_JAMOKF010000165.1 GCF_023656545.1 Micromonospora phytophila
GCCCGGCCCGGAGGCGGGCCGGTCGGGAGTCGCCACGGTGGCGCCGCCGGTCTGCGCGCTGAGACCGCTGGCGGTCGGCGCGGCCGTCGGCGTGCTGGCGCCGGGGCCGCTGCGGGGGGTCGACGAGTCGCGGCTGACCGCACCCGGGGTCTCGTCCGGCGGAGGCGGCGGCAGCACCAGCCGGCCGTACGCGGACAGCTCGTAACCGGCGGCCAGTTCGGCCACCACGTTGACCATGCGCTGGTGCGCCTTCTCCTGCTCGGCCTTGTCCTGCTGGTGCCCGAGCAGCCCGCCGACGACGATGCCCGGCACGCCGAAGACGGCGCCCTTGGCCGCGCCGGAGAGCGCCTGGTCGTGGTCGTCGGTCTCGGCCGGGCTCTCCGCCTGCTGGTGGGCGGTGCGCAGCTGAGAGGCCATCAGGGTCAGCCCTCGGCTGACGTCCGCCATGCCCTCGCCGAGCGTGTCGGCGTAGCCGGCGACGAAGCCCAGGCGGCGCTGGAACTCCTGCCCGGCGGTGCCCGTCCAGGTGTTGCCGAGCTTGTCGAGGTCGCCGTTGAGCTCGCGCACCAAGCCGTCGAGGATGCCCTTGAGCGCGGACCACTGGGCGGCGAGGCCGTCGATCTGCTCCGGCTTGCCGGCCATCACGCCGTCGTAGAGCTGCTGGTGGCTGACGTGCTGGTAGCGCTGGATGTACTCAGACACGCGGCTCCCCCTTCCGCTCCAGCGCGTCATCGACCCCGACCAACGCGGCGGCGATGTCGGTGGCGTTGGCCGCGTTGCGTTCCTCGGCGGTGCGGTAGTTGGCCAGGATCGTGCCCGTCGCGCGCTGCGCCGCCCGGACGGCGGTGCGCAGGCGCTCGACCTGCTCCACG
The DNA here is from genome assembly GCF_023656545.1 of Micromonospora phytophila. GTDB lineage: Bacteria > Actinomycetota > Actinomycetes > Mycobacteriales > Micromonosporaceae > Micromonospora > Micromonospora phytophila. The sequence goes on from NZ_JAMOKF010000165.1 coordinate 873, forward strand.
TAGGACCGATGGATGTCGGAATAGTGACGGGCGTTGCTCGTGGCGTCCGCGAAGGAGCCGAGCGCCGGCGGCCGACTCTGCATCTCGGTGTCGAGCTTCCGCAACGCCTTCTCGGCCTCGGTCAGCCGATCGGCCAACCTCTTGTGGAAGTCCTCAAGGGACATCAGGTCGACTGTCGTGCGCCCGGTCATGGCAGCATCCCCGTACGTCATGGTCGATAACCGTTGGCGACGCTCAGGTTAGTCGACCGGCGCGACCCGGGCGACCCGCTGTCGCGGGTACGACCCGCGCTCAGCCGCCCGCGCCCGCCGGACCCGCGGCCGTGGGCGAGGGGGCGGGCGCGGTCGGGGCCGCCCCGCCCGCCGCTGCGCCGGGATCGAAATCCGACAGTGCGTCCTGCCGGGCCAGGGTCGGCCCGGCGGGCACCAGGGCCAGCAGCGACGCGGGCACGGCCAGCGGCTGAACCCCCTCGTAGCCCAGCGCCGTCATCGCGCCGGGGCCGAGCGGGTGACGTACTCCCTGGGCCGTGATCAGGTGGACGGTCGCACCGGGGGCCGCCGTGCCGCTCTCGCCGGCACCCGGTGCCGCCTGCACCAGCACGCCCTTGCCGCCGGGCAGCAGCACACCCTCGGCCGTACGCACCCCGTCGCGGGCGGTCTGCCGCACCGGGAGCGGGCCGGACGCGGCGGCGGTCAGCTCCGCCGGGGCGCGGTCGAAGACCTCCAGCGTGGTGGTGGGCGGACCGCCGCCGGCCCCCGCCCGGTAGGTGGCGCAGAGTGCCGTGCGGCCGGGGCGGACCGGGTGCAGCGCGGGCAGGGCCGGCGGGATCCCCGGCTCCTCCGCCCGCTGGTCGGTCAGCAGCCGGCCGGCCTGGTCCGGGGTGATGTCGGTGACCGCGCCGCCGTCGGCCTGCAGGAGCAGCGCGCTGATCTCACCGATCGGGACGAGACCGTCCCGGGTGAGCACGTAGTGCTGGCCCGCCGCCCGGTAGACCTGGCCGACCCGGGCGGGGCCGTCGCCCACCCGCAGCGCGCTGCGCTCGTCGTCGCCGTCGATGGTGGGCTGACGCAGGGCCGGCCCGGCCGGCACCGCGTTGAGCAGCTGCTGGCCCACGGGGAGCCGGGGCGCGTTGGCCATCCGCAGCGCGGCGAGCGTCCGGTCGTCCCCCGTCACCTGCAACCGCGCGTCGCCGGTGAGCAGGTGCCGCTGGCCGTCCACCTCGACCAGCACCGCCCGGTCGCCGAGCGGCGTGCCGCCGGGCAGCGTCCGGTCGATCACCACCCGGGTGCCCGACCGGCGGGGATCGGCCGGGTCCGGGACGTCGCAGACCGACCAGGGCAGGCCGGTGAGCGACTTGCGGTCCGGCAGCGCGTCCGGGGCGCCGACGATCCCGGCCGTACGCCCCCGGGGCCGGTCCCGGATGGACTCCTGCGACATGGTGCGCACCTGCGGGTCCGCCTCGGCGAGGATCAGCCGGGCCGAGGCGTAGTTCAACGTCGGGTGCAGCCGCCCGTCCACGAAGACGTACGTCGCACCGGTCTCCCGCTCGATCACCAGCGTGTTCGGCTCCAGCGGTGCGGCGTTCCCGGTCAGTTGCCCGTACGCGCCCGCGCCGCCGAGCACCACCGCCGCGGCGATGACGCTGCCGAACACCGCCATGCCGAGCCGCCGCATCGGCAGGTTGCTGGTCTCGGGGTCGCCCGACAGCAACGCCGAGACGATCCGGCGGGTGACGAAGCGGTACGCCTGCACCTGATCGCGGCGGGTCCGCATGACTTACCTCCGGCGGGGGTGGGTCCGCGACGATCAGGTCCCAGACGGTGTCGCGGGCTTCCCTACGATAAGGGGACGTCGACGGGTCACCGGGACCAGCGCCCGCGCCCGGCAGCGTACCGATCCGGCGGGAGCCCGCACCGCCCAGAGAGGACTGTCACCGATGACGCAGGTTCAGGCGCCACCCGGTCGTCCGGCACCGCAGCCGTCCGGCGTCGCCCGACGGCCGGTCGTTCCGGCCGACCGGCGCGACCGCGGCCGGATCGGCCCGCTCGTGGTGGGACAGCTCGTGACGCTGGAACTCTGCGTCCTGGCCGTCTGGGCCGCGTCGGGCGGACCGACCTGGCTGGTCGGCGCCGTCGCCGTGGCGGCGGTGCTGGTCGTGGTCGCGGTCCTCGCCCGCCGGGGCGGCCGGTGGTGGTACGAGGACCTGGTGTTGCGCCGGCGGCTGCGCCGTCGCCGGGAGGCCGCCCGCAGCATCGTCGCGGCGGGTGGCGCGGCCGATCCGCGGCTGGCCGCCCTCGCCCCGGAACTGACCGTGATCGAACTCACCGACCGGGGCACCCGGCTCGGCATCGGGCAGGACGCGCAGGGCTGGTTCGCGGCGGTGGTGTTGTACGGCCGGGCGGGCACCCCCGCCGGGTCGGTCGAGGCGGCGGTGGTGGACCGGGCGCTGCGGGTGCTCGCCGACTTCACCGGCCCGGTCAGCCGGGCCCAGGTGGTCTCGCACACCCTGGTCTGGTACCCGGCGCCGGGTGCGCCGCCGGCGGCCCACCGGACGGTCTGGGTGGCGCTGCGGCTCTCCGTGCGGGACGCCCGGGTCGAGACGGTCAGCCGGGGCGGTGGCATGCCGGGCGTGCACCGCACCGTGGCCGCCGGGATCGGTCGGCTGGGCAAGGCGCTGAACGCCGCTGGACTCGCCCACCGGCCGCTCGGCCGCGACGAACTGCGCGCGGCGGTGGTCGCCGCGGCCGGGCTGGACCTCGCGCCCACCCCGCAGGCGGAGACCTGGACCGGGCTGCGCGGCGGCGGTTGGACGCAGCGCTGCCTGAGCCTGCGGGCCCGCGCCGACGCGCCGTTCGGCGCGCTGGTGGACGCGGTGACCGCGACCTCCGCCCCGTCGCACACGCTGGCCACCGTGGTCCTCCCGGGCGGTCGGATCGCCGCACCGCTGCTGCGGGTGGCGGCGATGGACAACCACGTGGAGGCGCTGGTCAAGGTGGTGCGGGACGTGGCGCGCCGGTGCGGCGCCCCGGCCCGCCCGGCGGACGGCCAGCACGGCCCCGGCGTCTACGCCACCGCCCCGGTCGCCACCACCGTCACCACTCTCCAGTCGCCCGGCTGACCCGGCTGACCCGGCTCTCCGGGCGCCCGGGCTCCCCGGCGCCCGGTCGCCCGGTCGAGCGGGGTCAGGGGCGCAGGTTGACGATCCAGCCGTAGAGCCCGACGACCCAGACGGCCAGCGGCACCAGCGAGATGATGAGCATGATCTCCACGATGTCGAGCAGCCGGCCCCAGACCGGGGAGATCCGCTTGCCGGCCACGGTGAGCCCGTAGATCAGGCTCACCACGGCCGCGAGCAGCGACCCGCCGAGGACCACGCCGAGGCGTGCCACCGTCGAGCCGCCGGCGAACGTGGCAGCGGCGGCCAGGCCGAGCCCGGCGGTGCCGGCGAAGAGCACCGGCGTGCGCTGCGCGCGGCCGAGGAACGGCCGGGCCCGCAGCAGCGACAGCAGGGCCAGCACCAGGCAGAGCAGCACTGCCGGCAGCCGGCCGTCGAGCGCCAGCACCACCTGGGCGCAAACCACCAGCAGCGACACCGTCCACAGCAGACCGGTGAGGAACTCGTCGGCCCGCTCGCTGAGTTGCAGCACCCGCCGGCCGTCCACCGACTCGACGTCGGTCTTCAGGTCGTCCGGGCCGGTCGGGATGGACGGGACGGGCAGCCGGGCCAGCCGGTAGGCCGCCATCGGCAGGGCCGGCACGGCGCCGAACGCGATGGCGGCCACCACCGCGGCGGCGGCCGGCGCGCCTATGCCGAAGGCCAGGCAGAGCACCGCACCCAAACCGGTGGCGGCGCCCACCGCGACCGCGCCGAAGAACAGCGGCAGCCGGTCACCGACGGCCAGCGCGGCCACCGAGGCGCAGAGCACCACCGCCGTGGCGCCGAGCAGCACGTGCGGGGCGGCCAACTCCGACAGACTCCGGTCACCGGCGAGCAGCAGCAGCCCGCCGACACCCGCGTACGCCAGGCCCACGACCGCCAGCACCGACCCGGTCGCGCTGTCGGCGGCGGCCCGGGACAACACCGCGGCGCCGACCACCAGGGCGACCGCCACGACCAGGGCGGCCAGCGCGCCCGGCAGCTGCGGTGGGCCGACGAAGAGCGCCGCCAGCGCGCCGGCGCCGAGCGCCACCGCGGCGAACAGCACCGCAAAAGACCGGGTGGTGCCGACCTGCCAGGCGCCGGGGCGCTGGTTGGTGGCGGTGGCGACCGCGTCGACCACGTCGTCGAAGACGATCTCCGGCGCGGTGGCGGAGCGCGGGTTGAAGTAGAGCACCTCGCCGTCGCGGACGCCGAGCTGCGTGGCGGTACGGCCGCCGTCGAGCGGCTGCCCGCCGAGCCGGGCCAGGCTCCAGCCGCCGTGCCGCACGCCCTCGTCGGCCAGGTCCTCACCGGCGTAGCGCAGCAGCGTGGGCAGCAGGTCGGCGAGCGGTACGTCCGACGGCAGCGCGAGGTCCATCCGGGTACGGGGCGCCACGATGGTGATCCGGCTCAGGCCGCCGGTCGCTGTCTTCGTCACCACAATGGCCTCCTCGTGCTCCTACGATCACCCCTGGCCGGCGGCGTCGCTCCGCGGGTCCCCGACGCCCACGGGAGATTACCTACGATGGCGGGCACGTACGATGCCCACCCGACGACTCCGGTCGCTCGCAAAACTTCATCCAGGCCGCTTCTGGGGAGGAGACAGCCGTGAGCACGGTGGTGTTCCGCCGGCTCCCGCGTCAGCCGGGGCCCGCTCTGCCGCGAGGCGAGGTGCTGCTGGAGTCGCCTCCGGAGCTGCCCGAGCCGACCCCGCGCGGGATGGGTCAGCTGCTGATGATCCTGCCCATGGTCTGCGGCGTGGGCGCCATGGCGTTCCTCTACGCCGGCCGCGGCGGCGGCATGATGACGTACGTCGCGGGTGGACTCTTCGGCGTCTCCATGCTCGGCATGGCGATCGGGTCGCTGAGCAACGGCGGCAACGACAAGGCCGAGCTGAACGCCGACCGCCGCGACTACATGCGGTACCTGGCGCAGATGCGCAAGCGCACCCGGCGCGCGGCCGAGCAGCAGCGCGCGGCGATGGCCTGGCGGCACCCGGAGCCGGACGCGCTCTGGTCGATCGCCGAGTCGCGGCGGCTGTGGGAGCGGCGGATCACCGAGGACGACTTCGGCGAGACCCGCATCGCCACCGGCCCGCAGCGCCTCGCGGTGGAGATCGTCCCGCCGGAGACCAAGCCGGTCGAGGACCTCGAACCGATGAGCGCCATCGCGCTGCGCCGCTTCGTACGCGCCCACTCGTCCGTGCCCGACCTGCCGACCGCGCTGTCGGTACGGGCGTTCAGCCGGGTGGTGCTGCGCGGCGACCGGGAGCCGGTGCTCGACCTGACCCGGGCCGCCCTGGGCCAGTTGGCCACCTTCCACGCCCCGGACGACCTCGTCGTGGCGGTCGTGGCCGCGCCGGACCGGCAGCCGGCCTGGGACTGGGTCAAGTGGCTGCCGCACACCCACCACGGCGCCCGGACCGACGCCGCGGGCGCCCGCCGGATGGTCTTCGCCAGCCTCGCCGAGGCCGAGGAGGCGCTCGCCGGCGAGCTGGCCGGCCGGCCCCGCTTCACCCCGGAGGCGAAGCCGCTGACCACGGCGGCGCACCTGGTGGTGGTGATCGACGGCGGGGAGGTCGCGGCGACCTGCCAGCTGATGGGGCAGGGCCTGCTCGGCGCCACCGTGATCGACCTGTCCGGCACCGTGCCCCGGGAGGCCGGCCGGTGGCTGCTCTGCCTCGACGTGGGCGACGGCAGCTCCCTCGACCTGGTCCGCGGCACGTCCTCGTCGCGGCTGGGCCGGCCGGACCGGCTCAGCGAGGCCGCCGCCGAGGGGCTGGCCCGGCAGATCGCCCCGTACCGGCTCTCCCAGCAGCAGACCACCTCCGACGAGCCGCTGGCCCGCAGCATGGAACTGCCCGACCTGCTCGGTGTCGGCGACGCCGCCACGGTCGACGTGCAGCAGACCTGGCGACCGCGCAGCCACCGGGACCGGCTGCGCATCCCGCTCGGCGTCGGCCCCGACGGCAACGTCGTCGAGCTCGACTTCAAGGAGTCCGCGCACGAGGGCATGGGCCCGCACGGCCTGGTCATCGGCGCGACCGGCTCCGGCAAGAGCGAGCTGCTGCGGACGATCGTCGGCGCGCTGGCCGTGACGCACTCCTCGGAGGAACTCAACTTCGTCCTGGTCGACTTCAAGGGCGGCGCCACCTTCGCCTCGCTGGAGGCGCTGCCGCACACCAGCGCGGTCATCACCAACCTGGCCGACGAGCTGCCGCTGGTCGACCGGATGCGGGACGCGCTGGCCGGGGAGATGGTCCGCCGGCAGGAACTGCTCCGCGCCGCCGGCAACTACGTCTCCCGCTTCGACTACGAGAAGGCCCGGGCCGCCGGTGAGCCGCTGGAGCCGATGCCCAGCCTGCTGATCATCTGTGACGAGTTCAGCGAGCTGCTCGCCGCGAAGCCCGACTTCATCGACCTCTTCGTGATGATCGGCCGGCTCGGCCGGTCGCTCGGCGTCCACCTGCTGCTGGCCAGCCAGCGGCTGGAGGAGGGGAAGCTGCGGGGGCTGGACACCCACCTGTCGTACCGGATCGGTCTGCGGACCTTCTCGGCGGTGGAGAGCCGGATCGTGCTCGGCGTGCCGGACGCGTACGAGCTGCCGAACGCCCCCGGCCACGGCTACCTGAAGACCGACACCAGCACCATGCTGCGGTTCCGGGCCGCGTACGTCTCCGGGCCGTACCGGGCGCCGGGGCAGGTCGCCGCGTCGTCGCAGGCGATGGTCCAGCGCCGGATCGTCCGCTACGGGGTGGACTTCGTGCCCGTGCGCAACCCGCAGCTGCCGGTGACGACCGCGCCGGAACCGGAACAGCCGGCCGACGGCAAGACCGTGGCGATGCTGGACGTGCTCATCGACCGGCTCACGGGCAAGGGCCGACCGGCGCACCAGGTCTGGCTGCCCCCGCTCGCCGACCCGCCGGGCCTGGGCGAGCTGCTCCCGCCGCTGAGCGCCGACCCGACGTACGGCCTCTGCACCGCCTCCTGGCCGGGCCGCGGGCAGCTCACCGTCCCGGTCGGCGTGGTGGACCGGCCGTACGAGCAGCGCCGCGACCCGATGCTGGTCGAGCTGGCCGGCGCGGGCGGCAACGTGGTGATCGTGGGCGCCTCGCTCAGCGGCAAGAGCACCATGCTGCGCTCGATGCTCGCCTCGCTCGCGCTCACCCACACCCCGCGCGAGGTGCAGTTCTTCTGCCTCGACTTCGGCGGCGGGGCGCTGCGCAGCCTCGACGGGCTGCCGCACACCGCGGGCGTGGCCGGCCGGCGGGACACCGAGGCGGTACGGCGGACGGTGGCCGAGGTGGTGGCCGTCCTCGACGACCGCGAGACGCGGTTCGCCCAGCACGGCATCGACTCGGTGGCCAGCTACCGTCGGCGCCGGGCGGCCGGCGAGTTCTCCGACGACCCGTTCGGCGACGTCTTCCTGGTCATCGACGGGTGGAACACGCTGCGCCAGGAGTACGAGGAGCTGGAGCAGACCATCACCACCCTGGCCAACCGGGGGCTGGGTTTCGGCGTGCACGTGGTCCTGACGGCCGTGCGTTGGGCGGAGATCCGGATCAACATGCGGGACCTGCTCGGCACCAAACTGGAGCTTCGGCTCGGCGACCCCAACGAGTCGGAGATCGACCGGCGGGCCGCAGCGAACGTCCCGACCGGCTCGCCGGGGCGCGGTCTCACCCGCGACAAGCTGCACTTCCTCACGGCGATCTCCCGGATCGACGGCCGGCGCGACATCGACGACCTGTCCGAGGCGTCGATCGCCCTGGCCCGGCACGTCGCGACCGCCTGGCCCGGGCGGCCGGCGCCCAGGGTCCGGCTGCTGCCGCGCCAGCTGCCCGTCTCCGAACTGGCCCGGATCATCGACCGGTCGGCGCCGGGCCTGCCGATCGGCGTCAACGAGTCGGCGCTGGCCCCCGTCTACCTCGACCTCGCCAACGAGCCGCACCTGACGGTCTTCGGCGACGCCGAGTGCGGCAAGACCAACGTGTTGCGGCTGATCGCGCGGGGCATCACCGAGCGGTACACCCCGGCGCAGGCCCGGCTGGTCATCGCCGACTACCGGCGGGGCCTGCTCGGCGCGGTGGAGGGCGACCACCTGCTCGACTACGCGCCGTCCAACCAGGCGTTCGCGAAGGGGCTCGGCTCGATCCGCAGCGCGTTGTCGAACCGGTTGCCCGGGCCGGACGTCACCACCGCCCAGCTGCGCGACCGCAGCTGGTGGAAGGGCCCGGACCTCTACATCCTGGTCGACGACTACGACCTGGTCGCCTCGGGCGGCAGCAACCCGCTCAGCGCCCTGCACGAGCTGCTGCCCCAGGCCCGCGACATCGGCCTGCACCTGATCGTCACCCGCCGGGTGGGTGGCGTGGCCCGGGCCCTCTACGAGCCGGTGCTGCAACGCCTGCGCGAGCTGGACTCGCCCGGCCTGCTGATGTCCGGCAACCGGGAGGAGGGCGCGGTCTTCGGCACGCTGCGGCCGAGCCCGCAGCCGCCCGGCCGGGGCACCCTGGTGCGCCGGCGCGACGGCCAGCAGCTCATCCAGACCGCCTGGTCCGAGCCCGCCTGAGCGGTGGGCCCCGCCGGGCGGGGTGACGGGTGCCACTGTCGTCGATCCGTCACCGCTCCCGACCTGCGCCGGCCCGCGCCCGCCGGCAGGTGTGACGAAGCGGCGTTCCACGGGGCTGCGCGGCTTTGCGCGTGTCCGCTACGGTCTCCAAAGGAGTGTCCGTCGGTGGGGTGTGTGTGAAGGCCTTGCCGCGGGGGAGGGGCGCGGCAGGTGCGCCGCCACAACATGACGGAAGGGTGTGAAGCATGGCGTTCGAGGTCGAAGCAGCGACTCTGCATACCGCCGCGAGTGACGTGCGGTCCACGCGCAGCGAGGTCGACGGCGAGCTGAAGAAGCTGTGGAACGTGGTCGACGACCTGGCCATCGCCTGGAAGGGGCAGGCGTCCACCGGCTTCCAGTCGCTCATGCAGCGCTGGAACGAGGACACGGTCAAGCTGCTGACGGCGATGGACAACATCGCCGACCTGCTCGACAAGTCGGGTACGACGCACCAGGTCAACGACGAAGAGCAGCAGCAGATGCTGGACAAGTTCCACTCTGCACTCAACCCGTGATCCGCCGACACGAGCAGGGGAGGAACTCATGAGCATCAAGGTCGACTACGCGGTCCTCGAGAGCAGCAACCAGCAGATGCTGGCCATCTCGCGGACGATCGACGAGAAGCTCGACACGCTGCGGTCGATGCTGTCGAAGCTGCAGTGGGACGGTCAGGACCGTGCCGCGTACGAGCAGCACCAGGCGCAGTGGGACGCTGCCGTCCGGGACATCAACAAGATCCTGAACGACATCGGTGGCGCGGTGGGCATCGCCCGCGAGAACTACGTCAGCACCGAGATGAGCAACGCCAAGGTGTGGGGCTGAGACAATCGCCGTCGCGGCTCCGGTCCGGCTAGACCGGGCCGGAGCCGCGACGCGTTCTGAGCCGAGAGGTCCTGGGGGAGTCATGCGTACGGGGAAGCGTTCACGGCCGGTGTCGATGCTGGCCGCCGCGGCGCTGGCGTTGGTCGCCGGCGCCGGTTCCGCTGCACTGGTCGCGCCGGCCCCGGCACAGGCCGACAACACGGTTCGCGGCTACCAGTGGTACCTCGACACGCTGAAGGTCCCCGAGGCCCACAAGATCTCCAAGGGGCGGGGCGTCACGGTCGCCGTCATCGACAGCGGCGTCGACCCGAACGTGCCCGACCTGCGCGGGCAGGTGCTGCCGGGCAAGGGCATGTCCGCCAGCGTGGCCGCGGACGGCCGGCGCGACAACGACCGCGAGAAGGCCCACGGCACCAGCATGGCCGGCCTGGTCGCCTCCCGCGGTGGTGACGTGACGCGGCACCTGGGCATCGCGCCGGAGGCGAAGATCCTCCCGGTGGCGATGCGCAGCCCGTTCAGTCCCCGCGACATCGCCGACGCCATCCGCTGGGCGGCGGACAACGGTGCCGACGTGATCAACCTGTCCCTCGGCTCCGACGAGGCGGCGACCGCCGAGGAGCAGTCGGCGGTCCGGTACGCGCTCGACAAGGACGTGGTCGTGGTCGCGGCGGCGGGCAACCGGACGGAAGGAGCCCGGGTCGTCGGCAGCCCGGCGAACATCCCGGGCGTCGTCGCGGTGACCGGCCTGGCGAAGGACGGGGCGTTCTTCGCCGACAGCGTCAGCGGTCCCGAGGCGGTGCTCGCCGCGCCGATGGAGGACATCATCTCCCCCCGGCCGACCTCGGTCTCGTCCAACGGGTACGGGCTCGCCAGCGGCACCAGCGACGCGGCCGCGATCACCTCGGGCGTGGCGGCGCTGGTCCGCGCGAAGTACCCGGACCTCGACGCCGCCAACGTGGTGAACCGGCTGATCCGCACCGCCCGGGACCGTGGGCCGGCCGGCCGCGACAGCCAGTACGGCTTTGGCGTGGTCGATCCGCTCGCGGCCCTCAGCCGCTCGGTGCCGGCGGTGGAGTCCAACCCACTGCTCGCCGGCGCCTCCACCGGGACCACCGCGCCCGGTGCCCCTGGTGGCCCGGCGAAGGCTCAGGAGGACGACGAGCCGGCCGTCGCGATCACCATGAAGAAGGGCCCGGGGGTGGTGATCGCCGGGGTGCTCTGCCTCGCGATTCCGCTCGGCGTGGTGGTCCTGGTCGTCGTGCTGGTCCGCCGGTCCCGCCGGAAGACCGCCACGGCGGCCCCGACCGGCATGG
>NZ_JAMOKF010000166.1 GCF_023656545.1 Micromonospora phytophila
CCGCGCGGTGGAGCTGGACGAGCGGCTGCGTACCCGCCGGCGCGGCCACTTCGCCCCAGCCGACCTGCTCGACGCGGCCACCGCCGCCGGGCACGCCGCGCTGGGCTGGCGCGACGCGGGACGGATCGCCGTCGGCGCCCGCGCCGACCTGGTGACGGTACGGCTGGACGGCCCGCGCACGGCCGGCGTACCCCCGCAGGGGGTGTGGTTCGCGGCCAGCGCGGCTGACGTCACGCAGGTCGTGGTGGACGGTCGGGTGGTGGTCGCCGACGGCCGCCACCTGACGGTCGACGTGCCGGCCGAACTGGCGACGGCGATCGAGGAGGTCACCCGGTGACCGCGCGGCGTGCGCCGGCCCCGGAGTCGGCAACGGAGGGCGGCTCGTGAGCAGCCTGCTGGTCGACAACATCGGTGAGCTGGTCACCAACGACCCGTCGGCCGGCGGGCAACGCCCGCTGGGCGTCCGGCGCGACGCCGCGCTCCTGGTGGAGGAGGGTCGGGTGGCCTGGCTCGGGCCCGCCCGGGACGCGCCGGCCGCCGACCGGCGGATCGACGCCGAGGGCGCCGCGGTGCTGCCCGGCTTCGTGGACAGCCACGCGCACCTGGTCTTCGCCGGGGACCGGGCCGCCGAGTTCGCCGCCCGGATGGCCGGGCAGCCGTACACCGGCGGCGGCATCCGCACCACCGTCGGGGCGACCCGGGCGGCCTCCGACGACGAGCTGCGGGCCACCGTGCGCCGGCTGCGCGGCGAGGCGATGCGGCAGGGCACCACCACCATGGAGATCAAGAGCGGGTATGGGCTGACCGTCGCCGACGAGGCCCGCTCGCTGCGCATCGCCGCCGAGGTCAGCGAGGAGACCACCTTCCTCGGCGCGCACGTGGTCCCGGCCGAGTACGCCGACCGCCCCGACGACTACGTGGGGTTGGTCTGCGGGCCGATGCTGGCCGCCGCCGCCCCGCACGCGCGCTGGATCGACGTCTTCTGCGAGCGGGGCGCCTTCGACGTGGATCACGCCCGGGCGATCCTCGCCTGCGGGCAGGCCGTCGGGTTGGGCGTGCGGGTGCACGCCAACCAGCTCGGCCCCGGCCCGGGCGTCCAGCTCGGGGTGGAGTTGGGCGCGGCCAGCGTCGACCACTGCACCCACCTCACCGACGCCGACGTTGACGCGCTGGCCGGGTCGACGACCACCGAGTGGCTCTCCGGGCCGCCGACCAACACCGTGGCCACCCTGCTGCCCGGCGCCGAGTTCTCCACCCGCTCGCCCTACCCGGACGCCCGGCGCCTGCTCGACGCCGGGGTCACCGTGGCGCTGGCCACGGACTGCAACCCCGGATCGTCGTACACCTCGTCGATGCCGTTCTGCGTCGCACTCGCCGTACGCGAGATGGGGATGACCCCGGCGGAGGCCGTCTGGGCCGCGACCGCCGGCGGCGCGCGGGCGCTGCGCCGCGACGACGTCGGGGTGCTGCGGCCCGGCGCCCGGGCCGACCTCATGATCCTCGACGCACCGTCCCACCTGCACCTGGCCTACCGGCCCGGTGTGCCACTGATCCGCGAAGTTCTGCACAACGGAGTGCCGCAATGTCGACCGTGACCATCCAGCCCACCGGGATCTCCCCCGCCGACGTGCTCGCCGTGGCCCGCGGCGCCGCCAAGGTCGTCCTCGACCCCGCCACCGTCGACGCGATGACCACTAGCCGGTCCATCGTGGACCGGATCGAGGCCGCCGGCCGGCCCGTCTACGGCGTCTCCACCGGGTTTGGGGCCCTCGCCAACACCTTCGTCGCCCCCGAACGGCGGGCGGAGCTGCAGCACGCGCTGATCCGCTCGCACGCCGCCGGGGTGGGCGCGCCCATGCCGCGTGAGGTCGTCCGGGCGATGATGCTGCTGCGGGTGCGCTCCCTCGCGCTCGGCCGCTCCGGGGTCCGTCCGCTGGTCGCCGAGGCCCTGGTCGGCCTGCTCAACCACGAGATCACCCCGTGGGTGCCGGAGCACGGCTCGCTGGGCGCCTCCGGCGACCTGGCGCCGCTGGCGCACTGCGCGCTGGTGCTGCTCGGTGAGGGCTGGGTGCTCGGCCCGGCCGGCGAGCGGATGGACGCCGCCGACGCGCTGCGCCGGGTCGGGCTGGAGCCGATCGCGCTGGCCGCCAAGGAGGGGCTGGCACTCATCAACGGCACCGACGGCATGCTCGGCATGCTGCTGCTGGCCATCCACGACGCCGCGCACCTGTTCACCATGGCGGACCTGACCGCCGCCCTCGCCATCGAGGCGATGCTCGGCTCCGAGCGGCCGTTCCTGCCCGAGCTGCACGCCATCCGGCCGCACCCCGGGCAGTCGGTCTCCGCGGCCAACATCCACCGGCTGCTCCAGGACTCCCGGGTGATGGACTCGCACCGCGACGACATCTCCCACGCGGTGCAGGACGCGTACTCGATGCGGTGCGCTCCTCAGGTGGCCGGGGCGGCCCGGGACACCCTGGACTTCGTCCGCACGGTGGCCGACCGGGAGCTGGTGTCGGTGGTGGACAACCCGGTGGTGCTGCCAGACGGCCGGGTCGAGTCCACCGGCAACTTCCACGGCGCCCCGCTCGGCTTCGCCGCCGACTTCCTGGCCATCGCCGCCGCCGAGGTGGGGGCGATCGCCGAACGCCGGGTCGACCGGCTGCTCGACGTCACCCGGTCCCGGGAACTGCCGGCGTTCCTCTCCCCCGACGCCGGGGTGAACTCCGGCCTGATGATCGCCCAGTACACGGCGGCCGGCATCGTCGCGGAGAACCGTCGGCTGGCCGCGCCGGCCTCGGTGGACTCGCTGCCCACCAGCGGCATGCAGGAAGACCACGTCTCGATGGGCTGGGCGGCGACGAAGAAGCTGCGAACCGTGCTGGAGAACCTCACCAGCCTGCTCGCGGTGGAACTGCTGGCGGGCGTACGGGGGCTGCAGCTGCGCGCCCCGCTGGAGCCGTCGCCGGCCGGCCGGGCCGCGGTCGCGGCGCTCGGCGGCATCGTCGGCGAGCCGGGGCCGGACGTCTTCCTCGCCCCGCTGATGGAGGCCGCCCGGGCCGTCGTCGCCGGCCCGGAGCTGCGCGCCGCCGTGGAACGCGAGATCGGCCCGCTGGGCTGATCTCGTCGGGTCGCTGCCGTCCGCCGCGGGTCAGGCGGCGGGCGGCAGCACCTTGGCCACCAGCTTGGCGAGCTCGCGCAGCGCCTTGCCGCGGTGGCTGATCGCGTCCTTCTCCTGCGGGGTCAGCTCGGCGTTGGTCCGGTCCTGGCGGTCGCCGAGGAAGATCGGGTCGTAGCCGAAGCCGCCGTCGCCGCGCGGTGAGCGGAGCAGCCGGCCGGACTGCCGGCCGTCGACCAGGTGCTCCTTGCCGCCCGGCAGCACCAGGGCGACGGTGCAGATGAAGGACGCGCCCCGGTGCTCGTCGGGCAGGTCGGCGATCTGGTCCAGCACCAGCTGGAGGTTGGCCTGGTCGTCGCCGTGCCGGCCGGCCCAGCGGGCGCTGAACACGCCGGGCATGCCGTTGAGCGCCTCGACGGCCAGCCCGGAGTCGTCGGCGATCGTGGGCAGGCCAGTGCGCCGGCACCCCTCCCGCGCCTTGATCAGGGCGTTCTCGCCGAAGGTCAGGCCGGTCTCCGGCAGCTCCGGGTACTCCTCGACGTCGTCGAGCCCGATCAGGGCGATCCGGTGCGCGCCAAGCGCGCCGTCGAGGATCCGCTGCAGCTCGATGAGCTTCTTGCGGTTACGGGTGGCGAGCAGCACCTTGGTCATGCGAAATCACCTTTGTTCGCGGCTGCGGGGCTCGCAAGCTCACTCCTCGCGCTCACGACCCGAGAGCCTTCCGCTGGGCTTCGGCCAGTTCCACGCAGCCGGCGACGGCCAGGTCGAGCAGGGCGTCGAGCTGGTCCCGGGCGAACACGCCCGCCTCCCCGGTGCCCTGCACCTCGACGAACTCGCCGGCGCCGGTGCAGACCACGTTCATGTCGACCTCGGCGGTCACGTCCTCGGCGTAGTTCAGGTCCAGGCGGGGCTCGCCGCCGATGACGCCGACGCTGATCGCGGCCACCGAACGGTGCATCACCTTCTCCGGCTTGCCGGCCAGCGCCTTGCGCCCGGCCAGCCAGGTCACCGCGTCGTGCAGCGCCACGTACGCGCCGGTGATCGCGGCGGTGCGGGTGCCACCGTCGGCCTGGAGCACGTCGCAGTCCAGCACGATCGAGTTCTCGCCGAGCGCCTTCAGGTCGATCGACGCCCGCAGGCTCCGGCCGATCAGCCGGGAGATCTCGTGGGTACGCCCACCGACGCGCCCCTTCACGCTCTCCCGGTCCGAGCGGGTGTTGGTGGCCCGGGGCAGCATCGCGTACTCGGCGGTGACCCAGCCCAGGCCGGAGCCCTTGCGCCAGCGGGGCACCCCCTCGGTCACACTGGCGGTGCAGAGCACCCGGGTGTCGCCGAACTCGACGAGCACGGAACCCTCCGGGTGGGTGCTCCAGCCGCGGGTCAGGGTCACAGGTCGGAGTTGGTCGGGTTGCCGTCCGTCAGGTCGTGCCATGCCTGCACCTTATGCGGTGCCGTGATCGAACCGTCCCGGGGTGTGCCACCACGCCCGCTGGTGCGGCCCGGTGCCATCCGGGCACGCTCAGGTCGGGGTCGCCGGTGGCGGCCCGACCGGCTCCGCGGCGTGCGCCCGCAGGAAGCCGGCCACCGCGGCGGGCCAGCCGAACTCCTCTGCCCGCGCGCGGGCAGCGTGCCGGCGTCGGGCCTCGGGGCGGGCGAGCAGCCGGGTCACCGCTTCAGCAATCGACCCCGCCGAGCCGTACGCGGCCAGGCCGGCTACGCCGATCACCTCCGGTAGCGCGCTGGCGGCGTTGACCACGACCGGGGTGCCGCAGGCCAGCGCTTCCAGCCCGGCCAGCCCGAAGGTCTCCACCGGACCGGGTGCCAGCACCACGTCCGCGCTGGCCAGCAGCGCGGCAACGGTGGACCGGTCGGGCAGGAAGCCGGTGAAGTGGACCGGCAGCCCGGCGGCTCGCCGGACCAGGGCCGGGCGGAGCGGCCCGTCGCCGGCCATCACCAGCACCGCCGGCACTCCGGCCCGGCGCAGTTCGGCCAGGGCGTCCACGGCCAGTTCCGGGCGTTTCTCCACGGACATCCGAGCGCAGTGCACCACCAGCACCTCCGTCGAATCGGCGTACCGCTCCCGGAGGCAGGGGTCGGCCCGGCGGGGACCGAACGCGTCCAGGTCCACCCCGAGGGGCACCAGCTCGACGTCGGACGCGCCGATCCGGTGGAACTCCTCGGCCGCCCATCGGGTGGTGCAGACGACCCGGTCGTACGACCGGGCCGTGTCCCCGTTCAGCCGGTCGGCCAACCGTCGGCTGAGCTGGTCCGGCACGCGCCACTGCCCGAGCAGACCGGTGAGCGATTCGTGCGACACCATCAGCGCAGGCACCCCGTGGGCCCGCGCCCAGTCCCCGGTCCAGCGCAGGGTGAACCGGTCAGAGACCTCCAGCCGGTCGGGAGCCAGCCCGCCCAGCACCCGGGCCACCCGACACCGGTCGGTCAGCAGCCGGTAGCCCCCGCTGCGGGGCAGCTCGGGGCCGGCGAGCGTGACGACCTGCCCCCACGGGTGCCGCTGGTCGCTGTCGCGCCGGCCGGGCACCAGCAGCACCGGGTCGTGCCCTGCCGCCAGGTAACCCTCGCCGAGGTGACGCAGCGCGGTCCGCAGCCCGCCGGAGCGCCCGGAGACGAAGTTGGCCACCCGGACGATCCGCAGCCCCGCGCCCATCACGCCGCCGGGAGGCCGAGCGTCGGCGTCCCGGCACGGACCGCACGGTAGTGCCCGATCAGCTCGTCCCCGACGGCCGTCCAGCTCCGCCGCCTCACCGCCGCGCGGGCGGCCGTCGCGTACGCGGCCCGGCGGGCGTCGTCGGCGGCGAGCGCGGCCACGGCATGGGCCAGTGCGTCGCCGTTCGCGGGCGGGACCAGCTCCCCGGTCACCCCCGACTCCACCAGGTCGACCGGGCCGCCGGCGTCTGGGGCCACCACCGGCACCCCGCTGGCGAGCGCCTCCTGGACGGTCTGGCCGAAGGTCTCGTGCGGGCCGGTGTGCACGAAGACGTCGAGGCTGGCGTAGAGCCGGGCCAGCTCCGCGCCATGCAGGACGCCGAGGAAGGTAACCCGGGGCAGGGCCCGGGCCAGATGCCGGCGGGCCGGTCCGTCTCCGGCCACCACGACGCGTACGCCGGGCAGCCGGGAGGTGGCGGCGAGCAGCTCGACCCGCTTCTCTGGGGCGAGCCGGCCGACGTAGCCGACCAGCAGCTCACCGTTCGGGGCGAGGGCGCGGCGCAGCTCCGGACAGCGCCGGGCGGGCTGGAACCGGTCGGCGTCGACGCCCCGCCGCCAGAGCCAGATCCGCTGCACGCCGTGGGCGATCAGGTCGGCGGCGGCCCGGGTGGAGGGGGCCAGGGTGCGGTGCGCCGAGTTGTGGATCTCGCGCAGCCGCCGCCAGGCCGCCGCCTCACCCCAGCCGACCCGGTAGGCCCGGGCGTACGAGGCCACGTCGGTCTGGTAGACGGCGACCGTCGGCAGGCCGTGCCGGACGGCCAGTGTGGCGGCCCGGGCGCCCAGCACGAACGGGCTGGCCAGGTGGACCACGTCCGGGGCGTGGGACAGCAACGCGCCGGCCAGCCGGGCGGTGGTCGGCACGCCCAGCCGGAAGCCCTGGTAGCGGGGCAACGGCACGCTCGGAATCCGGACCACCGGGTACGGGTAGGCGTAGGGGTCGGCGTCGTGGCGGCCGGGCGGCGCCGGTGCGACGACCATCGGCTCGTGGCCCCGGGCGGCGAGGTGTTCCGCCGTCCGAACCACCGAGTGCGCGACGCCGTTGACGTCCGGCGGGAACGACTCGGTCACGATGGCGATCCGCATGCCCCCACCGTGGGGGCGGCAACGGTGCGCCGGGCGAAGGTCCGCTAACCGGCCGGCGAACACTACGGCAAGAGCGGGTCAGACGTCGTAGCTGGCGCCGGGCCGGACCACCTCGAGCGGGCCGGCGTACGCGGCGCCGGCCGACTCGATGGTGTGGGTCTCGCTGCCCCAGGCCGCCACCAGGTGGGTCAGCAGCAGCCGCCCCACGCCTGCCTTGGTGGCCGCCTCGCCGGCCTCCCGGCCGGTCAGGTGCAGGTCCGGCGGGTTCTCCACGCCGTCGAGGTAGCTCGCCTCGCAGAGGAAGACGTCGGCGCCCTGGGCCAGCCGCAGCAGGGCGTCGCAGGGCGCGGTGTCCGAGGAGTAGCAGAGGGCCCGGCCGCCGTGCTCCAGTCGGACGCCGTACGTCTCGACGGGGTGGTTGACCCGGTCGACGGTGACCGTGAACGGGCCGATGGGGAAGGTGCCGGGCTGCAGGGCGTAGAACTGGTAGACGTCCTCCACCGTGCTGTCCTCCTGCCCGTAGGCGGCGGCCAGCCGGTCCGGCGCCCCGGCCGGGGCGTAGACGGGCAGCGGCGGGTAGGGGCCGTCCGGGGCGTACCGGCGGACCACCACGTACGACACGGCGTCGAGGATGTGGTCGCAGTGCAGGTGGGTCAGGAGGATGGCGTCGGGGGCGTGCAGCCCCACGTAGCGCTGGAGGGTGGACAGCGAACCGGAGCCGAAGTCGACCAGGAGCCGGAAGCCGTCCGCCTCGACCAGGTACGCCGAGCAGGGGGACTCGGGGCCGGGGAAACTGCCCGCGCAGCCCAGGACAGTCAGTCGCATCAAGTTGTCTCACTGTCACGGTGTGTAGTGCCCGCGCCGGCCGTCTCTCCGTCGATGATCTCTACCGACGCGTACGCCACGCTGCGCAGCCTACGCTCGCCCGGGCGGGGGCAAGAATCATCCACTGGAAGTTGTCATCAACGTGACACCCGCTCCCGTTTTAGGGGCGCCGCCCACCGGATTCGCGTCGCCCGGGCCTCCCGGTGTCCCGCGCCGGGCGCCGGAGACGGGACGGGGCCACCAGCGCGCGCCGGTGGCCCCGCTCCTCGGCCCATCAGGCCCAGAGCTGCCCCTCCAGGGCGTCCTCCGCGTCGGCGAGCGTGCCGCCGTACGCGCCCGTGGAGAGGTACTTCCAGCCGCCGTCGCAGACCACGAAGGCCACGTCGGCCCGGCGGCCGTCGCGGACCGCCTCGTGCGCCACCGCGAGGGCGGCGTGCAGGATCGCACCGGTGGAGAACCCGGCGAAGATGCCCTCCACCTCCACCAGCTGCCGGGTGCGCAGCACGGCGTCCCGGGTGCCCACGGAAAACCGCCGGGAC
Organism: Micromonospora phytophila; assembly: GCF_023656545.1. Lineage (GTDB taxonomy): Bacteria > Actinomycetota > Actinomycetes > Mycobacteriales > Micromonosporaceae > Micromonospora > Micromonospora phytophila. The sequence continues at coordinate 8,293 of NZ_JAMOKF010000166.1, forward strand.
AGCACGGTGGCGTCGTAGAGCTCCGGGACGTACCCCTCGTCGATGTTGCGCAGCCCGTAGACCAGCTCGCCGTAGCGCGGCTCGGCCGCGACGACCTGGATCCCGTCGACCTTCTCCCGCAGGTAGCGCCCGGTGCCCATGAGCGTGCCGGTGGTGCCGAGACCCGCCACGAAGTGGGTGATCGTGGGCAGGTCGTGCAGCAGCTCCGGACCGGTGGTCTCGTAGTGCGCCCGGGCGTTCGCCTCGTTGCCGTACTGGTAGAGCATCACCCAGTCGGGATGGTCGGCGGCGATCTGCTTGGCGGTGGCGACGGCCTGGTTGGAGCCGCCCGCCGCCGGCGAGAAGATGATCTCCGCGCCGTACATCCGGAGCAGCTGCACCCGCTCGATGGAGACGTTCTCCGGCATCACGCAGACCAGCCGGTAGCCGCGCAGCTTCGCCACCATCGCCAGCGAGATGCCGGTGTTGCCGCTGGTCGGTTCGAGGATGGTGTCGCCGGGCCGGAGCCGGCCGGCCTCCTCGGCCGCCCGGACCATGAACAGGGCCGCCCGGTCCTTGATGCTGCCGGTCGGGTTCCGGTCCTCCAGTTTCGCCCAGAGCCGCACCGGCGGCGCCCCGTCGGGCACCGTCGGCGAGAGCCGGGGCAGCCCGACCAGGGGCGTGCCGCCGGAGGCGTCGAGCAGGCTGTCGTACCGCGCCATGGTGACCGCCCTCAGCGGGCGGCGAGGGCCGCGCGCTGGCTGACCTGCGCAGCGATCGCGGCGGCGGCCGCGAAGCCGAACGCGCCACCGGCCACGGCGGGCAGGATGGTCACGCTGTCGCCGTCGTTGAGCTTGGCGTCCAGCGCGCCGAGGAAGCGGACGTCCTCGTCGTTGACGTAGACGTTGACGAAGCGGTGCAGCGCGCCGGCCTCGGTGACCAGCCGACCGCGCAGCCCGGCGTGCCGGGAGTCCAGGTCGGCGAGCAGGTCGCCCAGCGTGTCGCCGGCGCCCTCGACGACCTTCGCGCCGCCGGTGTAGCTGCGCAGGATGGTGGGGATGCGAACCTCGATGGCCATGATGTGGTGCTCCTTGACGATGATCGGGTGTGCCGGAAGGTGACGGGACGTGGAACGGTGTAGCGGCGCTGGGTCAGCGGCCGGAACACTCGTAGTCGACCGTCGCCGGGCTCTGCCCGAACATGTAGGACTGCACGGCATGCGGGTCCACCCCGGCGTCGACGATCCGCACCGGCTCCTCGGTCACCACGCCGTCGACGATCCGGAAGGAGCGGATCTCCTCGGTGTCGGGCTCACGGGTGGAGACCAGCAGGTAGTGCGCGCCCGGTTCCCCGGCGAAGGAGATGTCGGTGCGCGACGGGTACGCCTCGGTGGCGGTGTGCGAGTGGTAGATGACGACGGGTTCCTCGTCCCGGTCGTCCATCTCGCGCCACACCCGCAACTGCTCCATCGAGTCGAACTCGTAGAACGTCATGGAACGGGCGGCGTTGTCCATCGGGATGTGCCGGGTGGGGGTGTCGCTGCCGGCGGGACCGGCGACCACGCCGCACGCCTCGTCGGGGTGGTCCCGACGCGCGTGGGCGACGATCGCGTCGACGATCGACCGGTCGATGCTCAGCACGTGGTCCAGCCTAACGCGTGCCGGGCGGGAGCTTAAGGTGGCGGCGGTCACGCCTAGTCGATCAAGGCGTTGAGCAGGGATTCCTGCAAATAGCCGAGGTAGGCGTAGACCGACAGCTGGAACACCCGGCTGGAGGTCGGGTCCGTCGCCACGGCGTCGTCGAGCTCCTCGCCGAGGTCGGTGCCGTCCTTGATCTCCAGCCGGACGCCCATCGCCAGGCGGGCGTCGTTGAGCGCCCGCAGCCACGCCTCGGCCGCCTCGGCGTCGAGTCGCACCTCGCCGCCGGCCTCGTCGGGCAGCGCCGCGAGGATCGCGCCCGCCTGGTCGATCTTGGCGGTCTTGAGGTCGCCCTCGGTGTAGCGACGGAACTCCGCCGTCCCGGACGCGTCGTCGGGGTAGACCTCGGGAAAGAGGCGGCCGACCACCGGGTCGGTGTGGTCGAAGCCGTCGGTGAGCAGGCCCACCACCTCGGAGGCGACCTTGCGCAGCACCCGGACCTCGTCGACGGCGAAGGTGGCGACGTACCGGTCGCCCTGGCGACGGAACATGCTCACGACCGGTCCACCGTCGCCCACAGCCCGTACGCGTGCAGCTGCGACGCGTCGTGCTCCATCCGCTCCCGCGCGCCGCTGGAGACGACGGCGCGGCCCTTGTGGTGCACGTCGAGCATGAGTTCCTCGGCCTTCTCCCGGCTGTATCCGAACAGCTTCTGGAAGACCCAGGTCACATACGTCATGAGGTTGACCGGGTCGTCCCACACGATCGTCACCCATGGCCGGTCGGAAGCCGGCACCTCATCGGTGTCCGGCACCTGGACCGGTGCAACCTGTGGAGCCGCCATGCCCCCCATCGTGCCACCGGATTCCGGGAACCGAGGAACCGGAACGCCGGCCCGGCGCGGATCAGCGGCTCCGGCCGCGCGGGCCGGCTCCGGAGCGGGCCGGCAACGACCCGGCGCGCGGGTGCCCGGCGTGCCCTCAGGCGAGCAGGATGCCGTGGTCGACAGCATCGGAGAGCACCGCGTCGAGCGAGAGGCGGATCACCTCGAACCGCCGGGACACCTCCCGGGTCAGCTCCAGCTCGACCTCGCGCAGCGCGCGCTGCGCCCAGGCCCGGGCGGCGTTGGGATCGTCGTTGCCCGGGCTGCGCCAGTGCTGCCAGCAGCCGCCGGAGAGGGCCACCGCCACCGGCGGGAGGACCGCGGTGCGCTCAGCGCCGGAGCAGCTCGACAGGGCGTCGATCGCACCGGCGCCGGCCAGCCCGGCCACGCCTCCCGTGCTGGTGACCAGCAGGACCCGGTCCAGGTCGTGCCCGTCCCGGTGGTCGGCCAGCCCCCAGCGCACCGCGGCGGCGATCCGTCGGCGCACCCCTGCGTGCACCGGCGCGCCGAAGACCAGGTCGGCGGCCTCCTCGACGAGCCCGCGGACCGCCCGGTCGCACTGGGCGGTGGCCAGCAGCGACAGCGCCTCCATCTCCCGGTCGAGCAGCTGCGGCAGGCCGGCGCAGCCGACCCCGAAGACGATCTCCTGCACCACCCGCAGGTGGGTGTTGGCCAACTCCAACGCGAGGTGCTGACGGATGCGCTGCGCGCAGGAGCGGGCCTGCCGCTCCAGCCGCTCCGACCAGTCGCCCGGCTCGGCGGCGACCGGCACCCGACCGTGCGACCCGGGCAGCACCGGTGGCTCGGCGCTGGCGCGCCGCAACCCCTCGCCGGCGGCCCAGCCCACCAGCGCGCGGCGCAGGTCCGCGCCGTCCGCCCCGGCGACCGGGAACCAGCGCGCGCCGGCCAGCCCGGG
>NZ_JAMOKF010000167.1 GCF_023656545.1 Micromonospora phytophila
CCCTGCACGAAGCGCAGCCGCTCGGCGGCGGTCAGCGGCCCGTCCGGCGCGGCCGACCGCAGCTTCAGCCGCTCGATGGCGTCGAACATCCGGACCCGGGCCGCGTCCGGGCGGGCCAGCGCGCGCACGATCCCCCTCGCCGCGCGGGCGGCCGTCCGCGCCGACGAACCCGGGGTCGCGGCCCCACGCCCGGGCCTGCCGTCCACCGGGGCGAACCGCGGATCAGCCAGGACGTGCTGCATTACCGCCTGCGCGCGCGGGCCGAAGTCGACCGCCATCAGCTTGACCAGGCGCTTCCGGCTGGACCTGGTGCGCGCCAGGTCGGTCAGGTCGCCGTAGAGGCGGCCCCCGATGTCGACGATGTCGACCCTGATGCCGAACGACGCCAGCATCGCCGCCACCTGGGCCTTCAGCGTGGACATGCCCATCGGCGTGACCGGCCGCAGCATGCCCTGCACGTGGCCGAACTCCAGGTAGACGCGGGGGAGGGGCTTACCGGTGTCCGGCGGGAGGGGGAAGAGTGTGGTGATCGGACGTGACTGCAGCAACCACAGCGTGCCGTCCCGGTCGACCGCCCACTCCACGTCCTGCGGGCAACCGAAGTGGTCCTGGAGCCGCTCGCCCACGCGGCGCAGCTCTGCCAGCTGCGCCGGCGTCAGACAGCCCGCGCCCTGCTGAGCCGACCCGTCGAGGACGTAGTGGTCCACGACGGCGGCGCCGTCGACCACGGCCGTCCCGAGGCCCGGGGCGGCGTCGATCATCATCTCGGTGCGGCAGCCGGTCACCGGGTTCGCGGTGAACAGCACCCCCGCCACCTGCGGGTCGACCATCCGCTGCACGACGACGGCCATCCGCACCCCGTCCCCCTCGATGGCGTGGGCGTCGCGGTAGGCGACCGCGCGGGCGCTGTGCAGCGAGTCCCAGCACTTCTCGATCGCCGCGATCAGCTCGTCCGCCCCGGTGACGTCGAGAACGGTGTCCTGCTGCCCGGCGAAACTCGCGTCCGGCAGGTCCTCGGCGGTGGCGCTGGAGCGCACCGCGACCGGACCGGCGCCGAGCCGCTCGTAGGCTTCGACGATCTCCGCCCGCGGGACGACCCCGCTGCGGTGGGCCTCGGTGGTGACGCAGAACCCCTGCGGCACCCGTTCGCCCTGCCGGATCAGCTCACCCAGCCCGGCCGCCTTGCCGCCGACCTGCTCGACCAGGGTCGCCTCGGACAACGCGATCACCTGCATGGCGACCCCTTTCGCAATACGTCTGAATTGCATCCCACCGTACCCGCGTTGCAATGCGACTGCAATGCCATGTGGGGGTGACGACACCGGGCGCTGTCCGGATGGCCGGCGGGCAGCTCGCAGCCCACGGGCTGGCCGCCGGCATTCTGAACGTGTCGACGGCCGCGCTGTCGCGACCGGGGTGAATCTCCTACTCGTCGAGACTGGCCGCGCTGGCCGTCGCCGCCCCTGGGCTTCCGGAAGGCCGCGCGGGCAGGCGGTCGACGGAGTTGAGCTGCTGCGCGGTACGGGCGAACGCTCGGATGAGCTCGGTTTCGTTGCCGGTACGCCAGATGAATCCCCATCGGGCTGGCGCGGCGTCCCGGATGGGCACGTAGGCGATGTCCGGCCGTGCGTAGTAGCGGGCGGGACCTGGGCAACGCCCCCATGGCAGACGCCTTCACCCGCGCCGGCTACGTCAACTTCGAGCGCGCCCATCAACATGGCCTGGCACTGAACAGCGGGCACCGGGAAACGTACGCCGAGACATCCCGGCGGCTACCGGCGGTCACGATCCTGACCGGGTCAACGTCTCCCGGCGGGTGGCAGTCTGAGGATCAGGTCAGCATGCTCAGCGCGACATGAGCGGACGCTCCGCCCGCCTGCCGGACCGGCTCCGGCGGCGGTTGAGCATGCTCACGGCGACCGGCCGGTCGACTCCGAGCGGGTGGACAGGCTGGCGAGGAGTACGCGGAGCAGGTCGGTGAGCTGGTCGCGCTGGGTGCCGGTGAGTGCGTCGAGCAGGGTCTGCTCGTGGCGTAGGAGGTCATCGACGGTCCGGTCCAGTAGCCGGTTTCCCGCGTCGGTCAGGGTGACCAGGACGCTGCGGCCGTCCGGGCCGGCCTTGTCCCGGCGCACCAGGCCGTCCTGCTCGGCGCGGGCCACACGCTGGGAGATCGCGCCGGCGCTGACCAACGACAACGAGGCCAGCTCACCAGCGGGCAACTGGTAGGGCCGCCCGGCTCGCCGCAGGGTGCTGAGCAGGTCGAGGGTCGCGGCGTCGACACCGAGTCGAGTCAGCGTCCGGCGTCGCTCGTCATTGAGGATCTTGCCGATTCGCCAGACCCGGGTGATGACGCCGATGGACTCCACCGGCGTGCCGGGACGCTCCCGCGCCCAGGCCTGCTGGATGCGGTCGACGTCATCGTCCATGTCTATCTCCTCGTGCTACCGTCGGCCCCCGGATACCACTTTAGGCCTAAAGGAGATTGCCGTGCGGACTGTTGTCGTCACCGGGGGCGCGACGGGGATCGGGCATGCCGTGGCGCAGGCCTTCGCCGAGGCAGGCGACCGGGTGGTCATCACGGGTCGACGAGAGTCGCTCCTCACGGATGCCGCCGAACGGATCGGGGCCACTGCGGTGGCCTTCGACGCCGCCGACCCGACCTCGGTCGCCGCCGCGCTGCCCCTCCTGCCCACACGTGTCGACGTGCTGGTCAACAACGCGGGCGGAAACACGAACTTCGACCGGTCGGAAGCCGCCGACGACGATCTGGCCGCCGTCGCCGAGCGCTGGCGGGCGAACCTTGACGCCAATCTGATGTCCGCCGTGCTGGTCACCGCGGCACTGGCCTCCCGGTTCACCGACAACGCCCGAGTGGTGACCATCGGCTCCATCGCCGCCAGGCAGGGAGCCGGATCCTACGGTGCGGCCAAGGCCGCGGTCGAGGCGTGGACCGCATCGTTGGCCAGCCAACTGGGTCCCCGCGGCATCACCGCCAACGTCGTGGCTCCCGGTCTGATCGTCGCCACCGAATTCTTCCGCGGCCGGATGACCGATGAGGGAATCAGGCAGCGGGTCGCCGCCACCCGCAACGGACGGGCAGGCACCACCGACGATGTCGCAGCGACCGTGCTCTTTCTCGCCTCCCAGGCCGCCGGACACCTCACCGGGCAGGTCATCCACGTCAACGGCGGGGCCTACCTGGGCCGCTGATAACGCCCCCGGCGAGGGGTCCGTCAGACGAACGGCTTGACGTCGGTTGGTCGGCGCGACCCGCGTCCCGGACGTGCGGACGCGCCTGCGGCCCCCGGCGAGGTGCCGGGGGCCGCAGGTGCGCAGGGACGGATGAGGGGGGCCGTCCCTGCGCGGTATCTAGTTCAGTGGTTCGATCCAGATGTTGCGGTACCGGACGTTGGCGCCGGGATCGCCGTGGTCCTGGAGCCGGATCGGACCGTTGGCCGCACTCTCCGCCGCCCCACCGCCGGTCGGGCCGTTGATCGCGACGTCGTTGTGCACCACGGTGCCGTTCCACAGCATGGTCACCCGGGCGTTCTCGGTCTTGTTGCCGGCGCCGTCGAAGCGGGCCGCCCGGAACGTGATGTCGTAGGTCTGCCACGTCTCCGGCGCGGTCGCCGCGTTGCTGTCGGCCGCCTTCTTGCTGTAGATGGCACCCGCCTCGCTGTTGTCCAGCGTGGTGTCGCCGAACGAGTCGAGCACCTGGATCTCGTAGCGGTCCTGCAGGTACACGCCGCTGTTGCCGCGCGCCTGACCGGTCACCTCCGCCGGGTAGTTCGGCTCGTACCACTCCACGTGGAGCGTGAAGTCGCCGAAGCTCTGCTTGGTACGGATGTCACCGCCCAGCGCTTCCATGGAGCCGTTGGCCATCGGCCACGTCGCGGCACCGCCGCTCGTGGTCTGCCAGGCGGCCAGATCGTCGCCGTCGAAGAGCTGGATCCGGTTGCTGCCGGTGCCACCGCCGTTGACCACCCAGTGCTGGTTCGCGCCGCCGACGTACTCCCAGATGTGGATCTGGGTGCCGTCGGCGGTGCTGGCGCCCGCGGCGTCGAGGACCTTGCCCGACTGCGGGTTCAAAATCGACCCGTTGGACTGCGGCTGCCACGCCTGGGCGCCGCTGCCGTTGCACGTCCACAACTGCACCTTGGTGCCGTTGGTGGTGCCGCCGTTGTCGACGTCGAGGCACTTGCCCAGGGCCTGGAAGCTGTTGCCGACCCGGCTCCATTTCTGGGCGTTGGTGCCGTTGCAGGTCCAGAGCTGGATCTTCGTGCCGTCCGCGGTGCCGGAGTTGGCGACGTCCAGGCACTTGCCGCCGATACCGGTGATCGTGCCCGCCGCGCCGCCGTACACCTCGAACTCGTAGATGCGGGCGGCCGGGTCGGTGGTGCTGGTCGGCGCGGTGATGTTCAGGCGGACGTGGCGGGCCGCGACCGCGGTGATGTCGTGCGTCGTGGTACTCGCGGTGTTGCCCGTGACGGTCGTCCTGGTGGTCCAGTTCGTGCCGTCCGCGCTGGTCTGGATGGTGAAGTCCTTCGTGTTCCAGGCGGTGTTCTCGCCGCCGCCGCCGGCGTGCTTGACGACGAACTTGTTCACGTTCTGGCTGGCGCCGAGGTCGACCTGGAGGTACTTGTTGGTTCCGGTCGAGCACCACTTGTCGGCGTTGCCGCCGGAGACGCTTCCGTTGACGGCCTTGGCCGGGCCCTCGGTGGCAGCGCAGGAACTGTCGGCGGTGGCCGTTTTGTTGAGCGCCAGGTTGGTGCCGCCGGTCGGCGGCGGAGTGCTGCCGGGGATGGCGTTGAGGGTGTACCAGGCCTCGGTGCTCCACAGCGACTGGCCGCTCTCGGAGCTGAACGGGCGCGGCGAGCGGACATGGACGACGTGACCCGCCTTGCGGCCGGGGATGGCCATGGTGACCGTCTTCTTGTCCGCCGACACGGTCGCCGAGCTGACCGAGAGCGTCTCCTCGTCCAGCTTGGGACCGCCGTAGCCGGAGGTGGGCTGGTAGCGCCACTGCTTGACCTTGTAGCGCGCGGCGAGGTCCGCCGCGGTGTCCGCCGACAGCGGCTGGGTGTACTCCAGCTCGAAGCCTGCGGCGGTGGCCCGCATGGCCTTGATGTCGAAGGTGCTGGTGCTGTTCGGGGTCAGCTTCTGCAACCCGTACGACAGCTTGCCGGACTGTCCCCAGTTGCCGCCGGCGCCGAGGCCACCGACGTAGATCGCGCCGTCGGGACCGAGGTGAACCTCGGAGATGCCCGCTTCCAGGCCCTGGGTGAGCCGGAACAGGGCGCCCTGGTACTCCCCGTTGACCTTCTCCAGGAAGGCCCGCTGGATGCCGCCGTACGTGACGTCACCGATGAGCAGTTGCCCCGCGTAGGTGCCGGAGGGCACGAGCACGGGCGCGCTGGGGGAGTTGGCGATCTCGTTCTGCGGCATCCAGAGCACCGGCGGGGTCACCGGCTTGCCGTCGAACGGGCCGGCCGGGTTCATGTAGTGGTTGAAGAACCGGTCCTGCTTGATGTGCAGCAGCTTGGACGCCGGCAGCCAGCCACCCTGGTTGTCGGTGACGAAGATGCCCTTCTCCGGCCCCCACCCGATGCCGTGCGGGGTGCGCAGGCCGCCGGCGACGTAGGAGACCGCGCCGGTGTCCTTGTTCACCTTGATCGTGGTGCCGCGGTTGGGCGCCGGCTGCGGGTCGGTGGTGTTGCCGCCGTAGTTGATGGACACCGACAGGTTCACGTAGAAGTACCCGCTGTCGTAGAGCAGGCCGAAGGCGAACTCGTGGAAGTTGCCGCCGTAGGGCCAGGTGGCGACGGTCTGGAGCTGGTCGGCGACCTCGTCGCTGTTGGTGTCGACGAGGCGGGCCAGCCGCTGCTTCTCCGACACGTAGACCACGCCGTCGACGACCTTGAGCCCCATCGGCTCCTTGAGTCCGTCGGCGATCTTCTTCGTGGTCACGCTGCCCGGCCCGGTCGCGCCGGCGGTGTTGGCGAGGATGTGGACCTCACCGTCCTGAGAGGAGCCGGACTGGTCGCTGCCGCCCCAGGTGGAGATCACCAGGCGTCCGTCGGCGAGCCAGTCCATGCCGGTCACCTTCGGCTGGAAGCCGCTCGGCCGCAGGTTGGTCAGCGTGTAGCTTGGGTGCACGCCGGTGAGCGGCAGCCCGTCACCGGGGGAGTCGCTGACTCCCTCGCACTCCTTCTTGCCCGGGGCGGTCACCCGTACCACGCCGGCGTCGGTGCTCAGTGCCGAGTTGGGCACGACGGCGAAGGACGACGAGCCGGGGGTCTTCCACTCCAGGGTCAGCTGTTGACCGCCCTCGCGCTCGAAGTGGTCGATCCGCAGCGCGTGGGCGCCCGCGGTCAGGCTGACCGTGCCCTCCTTGGGCGTCGGGCCGTGCAGGCCGTCGTGGTTGACGACCACCGAGTTGTCGATCGACAGCTTGGAGCCGTCGTCGCTGGTCAGCCGGAAGGTGTAGCTGCCGGCCTGGGTGATATTGATGTTGCCGAGCACCTGCGCCAGGAAGTAGTTGTCGAACCCGAAGTCCGTGGTCGACGTCCAGTTGACGGTCGGCATCAGCTTGTCGATGTTCGGCGTCTGCCCCGACTTCAGGGTGCAGAGCTCGTTGAGCGGCACCTGCAGGTCGAAGACGCGCAGCGTGACGCCGGGTTCCTGGGCGGGGGCGGCGGCAGCCGGGGTGGCCCAGAAGCCCGCGGTGAGGATGAGTGCCAGTGACACCGGGACAAGACTGCGGAATCGGCGCAGCAGCCGTGTGTCCATCGTTCCTCCTGAGGGGGGTAGGAGTGTGTGACGGCTGGCCGCGGGCGGTTCGGGTTGCGCGACAGCCGTCCGTCCGGATCTCAGGTGGGGTCATCGACGCCGACGATTGACGCGCCTGAAACATCGGAACGATCGGAACGAAACATTAAGGGGCTTCGATGATCGAGTCCACATCTTTCAATGGATGAGGCAGTACTTCTGCCGCTTCGTGCAAAAGTTCGCCAGCACTTGTCCGCTTTCTGGACTTTCCGCGCAGCGCTCCGGGGCACGTCACGGAGTCGGTTGCGGCGGGGCTCTACCAGCGACATGCGGAGCGTGTGCAGCTGGAGCGACGCGGACAGCCGACGGCTACCGCGCGAGGTGGGAACGAGGAACTGGGGGTCGGCCCGGGCGTCCGGCCGCCGTACGGCGAGGTGGTGGCGTCGCGGGCCGAGCGCGGGGGCGCCGCCTGCGGCGAACTCGTCGACTCGGAGCGAGGGTCAGACGTCGACGGTCAGGCGGACCGTCACCACGTCGCCCACGTCGAGTCCCTCGGCCTTGCGTACCCACGCCTTGACCGGCACGAGGTACCGCCCGTCCTTCGGGAACAGCGACGTCTGCCACCCGGTCTCGCCGATCCGCGCCGCGACCGGGATCATGCCCCAGCCGTAGGTCACCACCGCCGACGCCGCCGCCAGCTCAGCGCACTCCTGCTCCGGGACGGTGACGAAGTGCCACGGCGCGGGGCCCTTCCAGAACCACATCTCGCCGGTGAACTCCAGGTTCATCGGCACAGGATAGGAGCGGAGCGTCCGGCGTGGACGCCCTCACCCGCCGGCGTCCGGGCCTCAGCGGGAGACGCCCTCGACGGCCTGCATGATCACGTCGGTGACGGCCTGCGGTTGGCTGACCATGATCACGTGGGAGCCCTCGATCTCGGTGATCGTCGCGCCGGCGCGCTGGGCCATCGACCGGAGGACGTCGCTGCCGGCGGCCTTGTCGCTCGCAGCGACGGCGGCCCAGGAGGGAAGCTTCTTCCACGCCGGGTTCGTGGTCGGTGTGGCGAAGGCCAGCGCGGAGACGGGACGCTGGGTGGCGGCCATGACGGCGGCGTCCTGCTTCGACACGTCGGCGGCGAAGGCGTCGTGGAACTTCGCCGGGTCGATGAGGAACTCGGTCTCGGTGCCCTGGGCGGTCGGGTACCGCACCTGGAGCAGCGCCGTGGTGAGGACGCTGTCCTTGGAGTCGCTCTCGATGCCCATCAGGGTCTCGCCCTCGTCGGGGGCGAAGGCGGCGACGTAGACGAGGCCGACGACGTTGTCGACCTGGGAGGCGGCGTTGGTGATCACCGCGCCGCCGTAGGAGTGGCCCACGGCGAGCACCGGCCCCTCGGTCTGCTGCAGAGCACTGGTGACGTAGGCGACGTCCTCGGTGAGCCCGCGCAGCGGGTTCGGCACCGCCTTCGCCGTGATGCCGGCGGCCATCAGACGCTCGATCACACCGTTCCACCCGGAACTGTCCGCGAAGGCGCCGTGGACCAGGACGACCGTGGGGGCGCTGGCGCGCGGGGAGGCGGTGGCCATGGTGGGTTCCCTTCATCGGAAGTAGCCGGCCGGCATCGGATTCACAACGTCCGGAACCGGTTGCCGTGCGACCCCGTGCCTGCGGGTGGGCGGGGTCGGCGACGTGCCTCCGGTGCGGGCACCGTCACGAGGCGGCTGCCCACCGGTACGGCATCGCCTCTGCTCACCGTAACCGCCGCCCGGTGGGCGACGGGCCCGAACCGGTGATCTCGGCCGCTCGCCGTTCGGGTCGGCCGCCGGCCCCGGGTTGACAGCGGACCCGGACATCGAAACACTTCACCGCATCGAGGTGCGGCGGCGCGCACCCACTTCCCATCGTGGAAAGGACCGCGCCGATGCGCCGACTTCTCGCCACCGTGACCGCCCGGGCAACGTGCTGGTGGGGGCGCATGCCGTGGACGGCGACCCGGCGACGCGGTGGGGCAGCGCGTACGCCGACCCGCAGTGGACCAGCGTCGACCTCGGCGTGGTGCGAGCGCTGACCCGCGTGCGGCTGCGCTGGAAGGTGGCCTACGCCCGCGCCTACCGGGTCGAGACCTCGACCGACGGCGCGTCGTGGACGACGGTGTGGTCGACGACCACCGGTGACGGCGGGGTCGACGAGCTGACGCTCTCCGGGGCGACGGGCCGGCACCTGCGGATCGACGGCACGCAACGGGGGCCAACTGGGGCTACTCGCTGTGGAAGTTGCAGGTCTGGTGACCACCGACGGGTTCCGGCCCGCCAGTGATCGACTACAGTGGACCAAAGCCCGTCCCCCGTGGAGGTCTGTGATGGTTGTGGAGCGCACCGTGCCGGGTGGCGCGGACCGGATCGACACGTCGGTGCCGCATCCCGCCCGTCGGTACAACTACTGGCTGGGGGGCAAGGACAACTTCCAGGCCGACCGGGAGTCGGGCGACGCCATCGCGGCGGCCTTCCCGTCGGTGCGTACCGGTGCCCTGGAGAATCGGCGGTTCCTCAAGCGGGTCGTCTCCCACCTGGTCCGCGACGCCGGCATCGACCAGTTCCTGGACATCGGCACGGGAATCCCGAGCGCGGACAACACCCACGAGGTGGCCCAGGGCATCGATCCGGCCGTGCGGGTGGTGTACGTCGACAACGACCCGATCGTGCTGGCCCACGCCCGGGCACTGCTCAACAGCGCCGCCGAGGGTGCGACGGCCTACCTCGACGCCGATCTGCGGGAACCGGAGAAGATCCTGTCCCACCCGGACCTGCTGAACACCATCGACCTGGCCCGCCCGGTCGGCCTGATGCTGGTGGCCGTAATGCACTTCGTCCGCGACGACGAGGACCCCTACGGGGTGGTCCGCCGGCTGGTCGAGGCCCTGCCCTCGGGCAGCTACGTGGCGATGTCGCACGTCACGTCGGACTACCTCCCGCCAGAGCAGGCCCGCCAGGCGCGGAGCAGCCAGTCGTTCGGTCCGCACGGGGTGATGGCGTTCCGGACGCGGGATGAGGTCCGCCGCTTCTTCGACGGGCTGGAGATCGTCGAACCCGGGATCGTCTCGGTCGCCGAGTGGCGCGCGGAGCAGGAGTCGGGCCCCCGGCCCACGGCCGCCGAGGCCGGGGTCCACTGCGCCGTCGCCCGCAAGCCCTGACCTTCGCCGCTCGTCGGCACGCTGGCGACGATCGGTGGCGTTCTCCCGATACCGGGGTAGCCGTCGGACTCGTCGTGCAGGATCAGCAGGGTCCACCACTCGCCGACCACGCCGAGGCGCGCCGACGGCGGGCGCTCGCGCGGCGCGCCCCGACGGGCGGACTCGTCAGCTGCTCCACGGGAGGGCGTCGTGACCAGCACACCGGAGATCATCCGCCGCTACTTCGAGCTGGCGGTCGGGTCGGACCCGGAGGCGTACCTCGCCCTCTTCGCCGCCGACGCCGTCGTCGAGGACGAGGAGAGGGAGCATCGGGGCATCGAGGCGATCCGCGCCTGGCGCGAGGCGACGCCGGCGGTCTCCTACGAGATCACCGACGTCCAGCAGACTGCGGAGGGCACCGTGGTGACCGTCACCATCAGCGGTGACTTCCCCGGCAGCCCGTTCGCCGGCCTCAAGCACCGTTTCATCGAGTACGACGACCGCCACATCCGCCGGTTGCGCATCGCGCCCTGAGGACTTACCCGGGGGCGGGCCGGGACCGTCAGGCGTCGAGGAACTCGTCGACCATGGGGACCAGCCACTCCGCCCGGTGCGGGACCGTCGTGTGGGTCGTGCCGGGCAGGATCGCCAGCCGGCACGCCGGCAGCCCGGTCAGGTCGCCGGCCACCCCGCCGCCGAGCAGCCGGAACATCTCCACGGCATGCTCCGGCCGGATGATGTCGGAGTCGGCGAGCACGATCATGACCGGGGCCGCGAGGGCCCGGATCGCCGACGCCGGCCACTGCGGCAGGTCACCGTCGAGGCGTTTCACCTTCTCCACCAGGGCCGGCCAGCCGCCCGGGTCGACCGCGGTGCGCAGGTACTCCTCGTGGAACTCGGAGCCGTGCAGGTGCTCGGGCCGCAGGTCCTGGATGCCGTCGAGCAGGCCCGGGTGCATGCCCCCGTCATGGAAGCTCACCGAGGCCAGCACGAGTCGGCCGATCCGCGGCGCGTGGTCGGTGCCGAGACGCAGGGCCACCGCCGCGCCCATGCTCCAGCCGAACACGTCCGCGGTCGGAATGCCCAGATGGTCCAGGAGGGCCACGACGTCCGCGGCGAGCTGCTCGACCGTGAGCGGGCGGTCCGCGTCCGGGGTGCGGCCGTGGGCCTGGAGTTCGACCGCGATGACGCGGCGGGTCTTCGCCAGCAGCGGCAGGATCGTGCCGAAGGAGGTGCCGATGCCGGAGAGGGCCCCGTGGATCAGCACGACCGGCCGGCCCGCGCCGGCGCCGTGCGACTCGTAGTAGAGGGACAGGCGGTTGACGGGTGCGTAGGTCATGGGGACACCGTGCGCCGGTGTGCTTACGGGTCTCTTCCGGTGCGCTTACCGCTTGTAGGGTGGCGCCCATGCGTTTCGGCGTGCTCGGGCCGCTGGCCGTCACCACCGACACCGGCGACCCCGTCACCGTGCCGGGCGTCAAGGTCCGCGCGCTCCTCGCCGACCTGGTCGCCAACCGCAACCACGTCGTCTCCGCGGACCGGTTGATCGACGACCTGTGGGGCGACGACCCGCCCGCCAACGCCGCCGGTGCGCTCCAGGTCCGCGTCTCGCAGCTGCGCAAGGCACTCAACGACGCCGAGCCGGGGGCGCGGGACCTGGTCGAGTCGCGACCACCGGGGTACGTGCTGCGGACCGACGCCGTCGACGCGGACCGGTTCGCCGAACTCGCCGCCG
>NZ_JAMOKF010000168.1 GCF_023656545.1 Micromonospora phytophila
GCGGCCCCGCCCGGTCCGGTCTGCAGCCCCGCCCGGTCCGGTCTGCGGCCCGGCGCGGCCCGGTCTGCGGCCCGGTTTGCGGCCCGTCCGTCGGGGCGGGTGGACGGCGGCGGGGTCGGGCGCTCGACGGAACTAGTAGACTTGCCAGGTCTGTCCGCCAATTGATGATCAAGGCAGGAAATGGCCTCCACCAACGACCTCAAAAACGGCCTGGTACTCAACCTCGACGGGGAGCTCTGGGCTGTCGTCGAGTTCCAGCACGTCAAGCCCGGTAAGGGTGGTGCGTTCGTGCGTACCACGCTGAAGAACGTGCTGTCCGGCAAGGTGGTCGACAAGACCTTCAACGCGGGCACCAAGGTCGAGACCGCGACCGTGGACAAGCGCACCATGCAGTACCTCTACGCCGACGGCGAGGACTACGTCTTCATGGATCTGGAGACCTTCGACCAGATCACCGTCCCGGGTGGCACCGTCGGCGAGGCGGCCAACTACCTGCTGCCCGAGGCCGAGGCGACCGTGGCCACCCACGAGGGTGTCCCGCTCTACATCGAGCTGCCCACCAGCGTCGTGCTGGAGGTCACCTACACCGAGCCGGGTCTGCAGGGCGACCGGTCGACCGGCGGCAACAAGCCGGCCACCGTCGAGACCGGCGCGACCGTGCCGGTGCCGCTCTTCATCACCACCGGCGAGAAGATCAAGGTCGACACCCGCGACGGCCGTTACCTCGGCCGCGCCTGATGGGCGAGGGTCCCAAGCAGCAGATGCCGGCGCGCCGCAAGGCGCGCAAGCGGGCGCTGGACGTGCTCTTCGAGGCCGACCTGCGGGACCGCCCGCCGGTCGAGGTGCTCGCCGGCTACATCGAGCGGATCGAGAAGCCGCGCCCCGAGCACCTGGGATACGCGGTCAGCCTGGTCGAGGGTGTCGCCGATCACCTGGGCCGGATCGACGAGCTGATCGCCAGCTACGCCGAGGGCTGGACGCTGGACCGGATGCCGGCGGTCGACCGGAACCTGGCCCGGATCGCGGTCTACGAGCTGCTCTACGTCGACGAGATCGACGACGCGGTGGCGATCAGCGAGGCGGTGGAGCTGGCCCGGCAGATGTCGACCGACGACTCGCCGCGCTTCCTCAACGGCATCCTCGGCCGGATCGCCGAGTACGCCACCCGCTGAGGCGGCACGCGAACCCGGTGGTCGGAAGCGACCCGAACGACGCGAAAGGGCCCGTGCCGTACGGCACGGGCCCTTTCGCGTGGTCAGCGATCAGGAGGCGAAGAACGCCCGCGGGTCGGCGACCAGCACACCGTGCTCGGTGAGCCGCTCGATCAGGCCCGACGGCGAGGCGTCGTAGACGATCGCGAGGGCGCGCAGGTCGTCGGCGCGGATGGAGAGCACCCGGCCGTTGTAGTCGCCGCGCTGCTGCTGGATGGCGCGGGCGTACCGGGCGACGTACGCGAGGTCCTCGGAGGCCTCGTCGTAGAGCCGCTCCAGGTCCAGGACGATCTTGCTGGTGGGCTCGTGGCGGACCCCGCTGCCGTCGGGCAGCAGTTCCGAGACGGGAACGCGGTAGAAGTCGGCCAGCTCGGCCAGGCGGGACACCGTCACGGCCCGGTCGCCGCGCTCGTACGAGCCGACCACCACCGCCTTCCACCGCCCGTTCGACTTCTCCTCCACGCCCTGCAGGGACAAGCCCTGCTGCTGGCGGATGGAGCGCAGGCGGGCGCCCAGAGACTTGGCGTATTCAGAGGGCATTCGGACACTCCCAGTGCTGCTCGGGGATCTCCCGTCGATCGCTACGGAGCGTGACGGTACGGGGATTGCGACACCTGGTCAAGTGGTCGTGACCTTACCGTTGGGGAGCACCGGGGGAGTTATCCCCATTTCGCCACGCTGACCAGGGGGTCAGTGGCCGGCGACGGTCCGTGCCGTGACCACTGGTAACGTGGCGTGAAGCCCCGGTCCGGGCCGCCCGCGGCCCGACACCGGATTCCGACGTCCTTTAACGACCCGTCCCGTGAGGCGGGGAAGGAGGTCCGCCGTGGCCTACCCATCGGCTGCCCGATCGTCGCCCGCGCGGCAACCCTCGGTGAAGGTGATCCTCGCCAGCGCCGACGTCCAGCGCGTGGTCGACCGCATCGCCCACCAGATCCTGGAGAAGACCCAGGGCGCCGAGGACACCGTCCTGCTCGGCATCCCCACCCGGGGCGCCCCGCTCGCGAAGCGGCTCGCCGCCCGGATCAGCACCTTCGAGGACGTGGCCGTACCGGTCGGCGTGCTCGACATCACCCTCTACCGCGACGACCTGCGCCGGCACGCCACCCGCGCGGTCGGGCCGACCCAGCTGCCACCCGGCGGCATCGACGGCAAGCGGGTCATCCTCGTCGACGACGTGCTCTTCTCCGGCCGCACGGTGCGGGCCGCCCTGGACGCGCTCAACGACGTCGGGCGTCCGGCCTCGGTCCAGCTCGCCGTCCTGGTCGACCGCGGCCACCGGGAGCTGCCGATCCGCGCCGACTACGTCGGCAAGAACATCCCGACCTCGCTGGTCGAGAGCGTGAAGGTGACGCTCGCCGAGACCGACGGCGCCGACGAGGTCAAGCTCTTCGGGGGGACGAACCAGTGATGAGGCACCTGCTCTCCGGCGCCGACCTGGACGCCGCCACCGCCACCGAGATCCTGGACACCGCCGCCGAGATGGCCACCGTCGCCGGTCGCGAGGTCAAGAAGCTGCCCGCGCTGCGCGGCCGGACCGTCGTGAACCTCTTCTACGAGGACTCCACCCGGACCCGGATCTCCTTCGAGGCGGCGGCGAAGCGGCTCAGCGCCGACGTGATCAACTTCTCGGCCAAGGGCTCCAGCGTCGCCAAGGGCGAGAGCCTGAAGGACACCGCGCTGACCCTCCAGGCGATGGGCGCCGACGCGGTAGTCGTCCGGCACCCCGCCTCCGGCGCTCCGCACCGGCTCGCCGACTGGGTCGACGGCTCGGTGGTCAACGCCGGGGACGGCACCCACGAGCACCCCACGCAGGCGCTGCTCGACGCGTACACGATGCGCTCCCGGCTGGGCCGGCTGGCCGGCCTGTCGGTCGCGGTGGTCGGGGACGTGCTGCACAGCCGGGTGGCCCGCTCCAACGTGCTGCTGCTCTCCACCCTCGGCGCGAAGGTGACCCTGGTCGGGCCGCCGACGCTGATCCCGGTCGACATCGCCTCGGCGCTGGCCCCGGGCACCGACGTCTCCTACGACCTCGACTCGGTGCTGCCGCACTCGGACGTGGTGATGATGCTGCGGGTGCAGCGCGAGCGGATGAACGACTCCTACTTCCCCTCCGCCCGCGAGTACGCCCGCCGCTACGGCCTGGACGGCCCGCGCATGCGCCGGCTGCCCGAGCACGCGATCGTCATGCACCCCGGCCCGATGAACCGGGGCATGGAGATCACGCCAGAGGTCGCCGACTCGCCCCGCTCCACCATCGTCGAACAGGTCGCCAACGGGGTCTCCGTGCGGATGGCCGTCCTCTACCTGCTGCTCGGAGGGAACAACCGGTGACCGCGTACCTGATCAAGAGCGTGAGCGTCGTCGGCGCCGCGCCGACCGACCTGCTGATCCGCGACGGCGTCGTCGCCGAGACCGGTGCCGGGCTGACCGCGCCGGACGCCACCGTGATCGACGGGACGGGGCTGGTCGCCCTGCCCGGCCTGGTCGACCTGCACACCCACCTGCGCGAGCCCGGCCGGGAGGACGCCGAGACCGTCGAGTCCGGCTCCCGGGCGGCGGCGCTCGGCGGGTACACCGCCGTCTGCGCGATGGCCAACACCTCCCCGGTCGCCGACACCGCCGGTGTGGTCGAGCAGGTCTGGCGGCTCGGCCGGGAGGCCGGGCTGGTCGACGTGCAGCCGATCGGCGCGGTCACCGTCGGCCTGGCCGGCGAGCGCCTGGCGGAGCTGGGCGCGATGGCCGACTCCGCCGCCCGGGTGCGGATCTTCTCCGACGACGGGCACTGCGTGGCCGACCCGAAGCTGATGCGCCGGGCCCTGGAGTACGTCAAGGCGTTCGACGGCATCATCGCCCAGCACGCCGAGGAGCCCCGGCTCACCGAGGGCGCGCAGATGCACGAGGGCGAGGTCTCCACCCGGCTCGGGCTCACCGGCTGGCCGGCGGTCGCCGAGGAGGCGATCATCGCCCGGGACGTGCTGCTCGCCGAGCACGTCGGCAGCCGGCTGCACGTCTGCCACGTCTCCACCGCCGGCAGCGTCGAGGTGCTGCGCCAGGCCAAGGCCCGGGGGGTGAAGGTCACCGCCGAGGTGACCCCGCACCACCTGCTGCTGACCGACGAGCGGGCCGAGACGTACGATCCGGTCTTCAAGGTCAACCCGCCGCTGCGCACCGCGACCGACATCGCCGCGCTGCGGGCCGCGCTGGTCGAGGGCGTCGTCGACATCGTCGCCACCGACCACGCCCCGCACGCCGTGGAGGACAAGGAGTGCGAGTGGGCGTACGCCCGGCCGGGGATGCTCGGTCTGGAGACGGCGCTCTCCATCGCCCTCGACGTGCTCGGCCCCGACTGGGACCTGATCGCCGAGCGGATGTCGCGCACCCCGGCCCGGATCGCCGGCCTGGAGGGGCACGGTCTCGACCCGGCTCCCGGCGTGCCGGCCAACCTGACCCTGGTCGACCCGGCCGCGCGGCGCACCATCGAGCCGGCGGAGCTGGCCAGCCGCAGCCGCAACACCCCGTACGCCCGCATGACGCTGCCGGGTCGCATCGTGGCGACCTTTTTGCGCGGCGAGCCGACGGTCCTGGACGGAAAGGCAGTGCGATGACCAAGCGTAGGCCCGCGATCCTCGTCCTGGAGGACGGGCGCACGTTCCACGGCGAGGCGTACGGCAGCATCGGGGAGACCTTCGGCGAGGCCGTCTTCAACACCGGGATGACCGGCTACCAGGAGACGTTGACCGACCCCTCCTACCACCGCCAGGTGGTCGTGCAGACCGCGCCGCACATCGGCAACACCGGCGTCAACGGCGAGGACGACGAGTCCGGCCGGATCTGGGTCGCCGGCTACGTGGTGCGCGACCCGGCCCGGATCGGCTCCAACTGGCGGGCCACCGGCGGGCTGGAGGACCGGCTCGCCGCCGAGGGTGTGGTCGGCATCGCCGGCGTCGACACCCGGGCGCTGACCCGGCACCTGCGCGAGCGCGGCGCGATGCGGGTCGGCGTCTCCAGCGTCGAGGACGACCCGCGCGCCCTGCTGGCCCGGGTGCGGCAGTCCCCGGAGATGGTCGGTGCGGACCTCTCCGCCGAGGTGACCACCGAGAAGCCGTACGTCGTCGAGGCGATCGGCGAGCACCGCTTCACCGTCGCCGCCCTCGACCTGGGCATCAAGCGCAACGTGCCGCGCCGGCTCGCCGCACGTGGGGTCACCACCCACGTGCTGCCCGCCTCGTCGAGCATCGACGACCTGCTCGCCACCGGCGCGGACGCGGTCTTCCTCTCGCCCGGCCCCGGCGACCCGGCCACCGCGGACGTGCCGGTGGCGCTGGCCCGCGAGGTGCTCACCCGCAAGGTGCCGCTCTTCGGCATCTGCTTCGGCAGCCAGATCCTCGGCCGGGCGCTCGGCTTCGGCACCTACAAGCTGGGCTACGGCCACCGGGGCATCAACCAGCCGGTGCTCGACCGGGCCACCGGCAAGGTCGAGGTGACCAGCCACAACCACGGTTTCGCGGTCGCCTGGCCGGGCCGCGAACTGGAGCAGAGCGCGGTGCAGTTCTCGGGCCGCAGGCCCGATGCCGTCGTTCCGGACCAGGTGATCGACACCGAGTTCGGCGGTGTCGAGGTCAGCCACGTGTGCCTCAATGACAACGTGGTCGAGGGGCTGCGGGCCAGGGACGTGCCCGCCTTCACCGTCCAGTACCACCCGGAGGCGGCGGCCGGCCCGCACGACGCGGACTACCTCTTCGACCGCTTCGCCGAGCTCATCGAAGGCCGGACCCAGAGCGAGGGGCGCGCGAATGCCTAAGCGG
This sequence comes from Micromonospora phytophila, assembly GCF_023656545.1. GTDB lineage: Bacteria > Actinomycetota > Actinomycetes > Mycobacteriales > Micromonosporaceae > Micromonospora > Micromonospora phytophila. Next base: position 6,020 of record NZ_JAMOKF010000168.1, read on the forward strand.
ACCGATCTCAAGCACATCCTGGTGATCGGCTCGGGGCCGATTGTGATCGGGCAGGCCTGCGAGTTCGACTACTCCGGTACCCAGGCCTGCCGGGTGCTGCGCAGCGAGGGGATCCGGGTCAGCCTGGTCAACTCCAACCCGGCGACGATCATGACCGACCCGGAGTTCGCCGACGCCACCTACATCGAGCCGATCACGCCGGAGTTCGTCGAGCTGGTGATCGCCAAGGAGCGCCCCGACGCGGTGCTGCCCACCCTGGGCGGGCAGACCGCGCTGAACACCGCGGTCGCGCTGCACGAGGCCGGCGTGCTGGAGAAGTACGGCGTGGAGCTGATCGGCGCCAACATCGACGCGATCCGTCGCGGCGAGGACCGGCAGCTGTTCAAGGACATCGTCGCCAAGGCCGGCGTACGCCTGGGTCTGGACGACCCGACGGGCCTGGTGCCCCGGTCGCGGGTCTGCCACTCGATGGTGGAGGTCGAGGCCACCGTGGCCGAGCTGGGCCTGCCGGTGGTGATCCGGCCGTCGTTCACCATGGGCGGTCTCGGCTCCGGCATGGCGCACACCGCCGAGGAGCTGGCCCGCATCGCCGGCGACGGCCTGTCCGCCAGCCCGGTGCACGAGGTGCTCATCGAGGAGAGCGTGCTCGGCTGGAAGGAGTACGAGCTCGAACTGATGCGCGACCGCCACGACAACGTGGTGGTGGTCTGCTCGATCGAGAACGTCGACCCGATGGGCGTGCACACCGGCGACAGCGTCACCGTCGCCCCGGCGATGACGCTCACCGACCGGGAGTACCAGCGCCTGCGCGACCTGGGCATCGCGGTGCTGCGCGAGGTCGGGGTGGACACCGGCGGCTGCAACATCCAGTTCGCGGTCAACCCGGCCGACGGCCGGATCGTCGTGATCGAGATGAACCCCCGGGTGTCCCGTTCCTCGGCGCTGGCGTCGAAGGCGACCGGCTTCCCGATCGCGAAGATCGCCGCCAAGCTGGCCATCGGCTACACGCTGGACGAGATCCCGAACGACATCACCCTGAAGACCCCGGCGGCGTTCGAGCCCACGCTGGACTACGTGGTGGTGAAGATCCCCCGCTTCGCGTTCGAGAAGTTCCCCGGCGCGGACCCGGAGCTGACCACGACGATGAAGTCCGTCGGCGAGGCGATGAGCATGGGCCGCAACTTCACCGAGGCGCTGAACAAGGCGATGCGCTCGATGGAAACCAAAGCGGTCGGCTTCTGGAGTGTGCCGGATCCGCAGGGGGCGACCAGGGAGAACACCCTGGCCGCGCTGGGGATGCCGCACGACGGCCGGCTCTACACGGTCGAGCGGGCGCTGCGGCTGGGCGCGTCGATCGCCGAGGTGGCCGCCGCGTCGGGCGGGATCGACCCGTGGTTCCTGGACCAGATCGCCGCGCTGGTCGAGCTGCGCGCCGAGATCGTGGCCGCGCCGGTGCTCGACGCCGAGCTGCTGCGCCGGGCGAAGCGGGCCGGCCTGTCCGACCGGCAGCTGGCCGCGCTCCGTCCGGAGCTGGCCGCCGAGGACGGCGTACGCACGCTGCGGCACCGCCTCGACGTCCGGCCGGTCTACAAGACCGTGGACACCTGCGCCGCCGAGTTCGAGGCGACGACGCCCTACCACTACTCCACCTACGACTCCGAGACGGAGGTCGTCGGGTCGGACCGGCCGAAGGTGCTGATCCTCGGCTCCGGGCCGAACCGCATCGGGCAGGGCATCGAGTTCGACTACTCCTGCGTGCACGCGGTGATGGCGCTGCGCGAGGTCGGCTTCGAGACCGTCATGGTCAACTGCAACCCGGAGACCGTCTCCACCGACTACGACACCGCCGACCGGCTCTACTTCGAGCCGCTCACCTTCGAGGACGTCCTAGAGGTCTGGCACGCGGAGGACTCCTCCGGCCGGGCGGCCGGCGGCCCGGGCGTGGTCGGGGTGGTGGTGCAGCTCGGCGGGCAGACCCCGCTGGGGCTGGCCCAGCGGCTCAAGGACGCCGGCGTGCCGGTGGTCGGCACCTCCCCGGAGTCGATCCACCTGGCCGAGGAGCGGGGCGCGTTCGGGGCGGTGCTGGCCCGGGCCGGGCTGCGCGCCCCGGCGCACGGCATGGCCACCTCGTACGACGAGGCGAAGGCGATCGCCGACGAGATCGGCTACCCGGTGCTGGTGCGCCCGTCGTACGTGCTGGGCGGGCGGGGGATGGAGATCGTCTACGACGACCCGACGCTGCGCGACTACATCGGCCGGGCCACCGACATCTCCCCGAACCACCCGGTGCTGGTGGACCGCTTCCTCGACGACGCCATCGAGATCGACGTGGACGCGCTCTGCGACGCCGACGGCGAGGTCTACCTCGGCGGGGTGATGGAGCACATCGAGGAGGCCGGCATCCACTCCGGCGACTCGTCCTGCGCGCTGCCGCCGATCACCCTGGCCGGCTCGCACGTGGCGCAGGTCCGCCGCTACACCGAGGCGATCGCCAAGGGCGTCGGCGTGCGCGGCCTGCTCAACGTGCAGTACGCGCTGAAGGACGACGTGCTCTACGTGCTGGAGGCCAACCCCCGCGCCTCGCGTACGGTGCCGTTCGTCTCCAAGGCCACGGCGGTGCCGCTGGCGAAGGCGGCGGCCCGGATCGCGCTGGGCGCGACCATCGCCGAGCTGCGCGCCGAGGGGCTGCTCCCGGCGACCGGGGACGGCGGCTCGCTGCCGGCCGACGCCCCGATCGCGGTGAAGGAGGCGGTGCTGCCGTTCAAGCGGTTCCGCACCCGCTCCGGCAAGGGCATCGACTCGCTGCTCGGCCCGGAGATGAAGTCCACCGGCGAGGTGATGGGCATCGACACCAACTTCGGGCACGCCTTCGCCAAGTCGCAGTCGGCCGCGTACGGTTCGCTGCCGACCGGTGGGAAGATCTTCGTCTCGGTGGCCAACCGGGACAAGCGCGGCATGATCTTCCCGATCAAGCGCCTGGCCGACCTGGGCTTCGAGATCGTCGCCACCACCGGCACCGCGGAGGTGCTGCGCCGGCACGGCATCGCCTGCGAGCAGATCCGCAAGCACTACGAGGCCGGCGAGGGCGAGGACGCGGTGTCGTTGATCCTCGGCGGTGACGTCGCGCTGGTGGTCAACACCCCGCAGGGCTCCGGGGCCAGCGCCCGCTCCGACGGCTACGAGATCCGCAGCGCGGCGGTGACGGCGGACATCCCCTGCATCACCACGGTGCCGGGCGCGGCGGCGGCGGTGATGGGCATCGAGGCGCGCATCCGCGGCGACATGCAGGTCCGGCCGCTCCAGGAGCTCCACGCCGCCCTGCGGGCCAAGCAGTGATCTTCGAGCGGGCGCTCCGGCCGGCGCTGTTCCGGATCGGTGGGGGCGACGCGGAGGCGGCGCACGAGTGGACGTTGCACCGGCTGGCGGGGCTCTCCCGCCGGCCGGCGGCCCTCGCGGCGCTGCGCTCCCGGTACGCCGTGCGCGCGCCGCGGACGGTCTTCGGCGTCGACTTCCCCAACCCGGTCGGGCTGGCCGCCGGGATGGACAAGGACGGCGCGGCGTTGCCGGCCTGGCCGGCGCTGGGCTTCGGCTTCGTCGAGGTCGGCACGGTGACCGCGCACCCGCAGCCGGGCAACCCCCGGCCCCGGCTGTTCCGGCTGCGCGACAGCGAGGCCGTGGTGAACCGGATGGGCTTCAACAACGCCGGCGCCGAGGCCCTCGCGGCCCGACTGGCGGCGCTGCCCGGCCCGATCGGGGCGCCGCTGGGCATCTCGCTGGGCAAGTCGAAGGTGACCCCGCTGGACGAGGCGGTGGAGGACTACCGGGCCTCCTACCGGGCGTTGCGGGAGCACGGCGACTATTTCGCGGTCAACGTCTCCTCGCCGAACACCCCGGGCCTACGCGCGTTGCAGGACCGGTCCCACCTGGACGCGCTGCTGGCGGCGCTGGTGGGGGAGAAGCCGGTGCTGGTCAAGATCGCCCCCGACCTCACCGAGGCGGCGATCGCCGAGCTGCTGGAGGTCTGCCTGGCCCGCGGCGCGGCCGGGGTGATCGCCACCAACACCACTCTGGCCCGCGACGGCCTCGCCCCGGCCGACCGGGCGCGCGGCGCGGAGACCGGTGGGCTCTCCGGCCGACCGCTGGCCGCCCGGGCCCGGGAGGTGGTCTCCTTCGTGCACCGCGAGACCGGCGGCCGGCTGCCGATCATCGGCGTCGGCGGCATCCTCGACCCGGACGACGCCGCCCGGATGTTCGACGCCGGCGCCGCCCTCGTCCAGCTCTACACCGGCTTCATCTACCGCGGCCCGGCCCTGGTCCGCGCCGCCGCCCGGGCGACGGCCGCCGCGCCGGAGCCGGCCGTCGGCCGGTGACCGCGCCGGCCGACGTCGTACCCCACGAGGCCCGAAAAGGAGCGCCCGTGACGCCCGAGGAGATCCTGGCCGCCGACCGCGCCCACGTGTGGCACCCGTACTCGGCGCTGCCCCCGGCGAGCCCGCCGTACGTGGTGCGGAGCGCGGCGGGGGTGCGGCTGCGCCTGGCCGACGGCCGGGAGCTGGTCGACGGGATGTCGTCCTGGTGGGCGGCGATCCACGGCTACCGGCACCCGGTCCTCGACGCGGCCGTCACCGACCAGCTCGGCCGGATGAGCCACGTGATGTTCGGCGGGCTGACCCACGAACCGGCGGTCCGCCTGGCGAACACCCTGGTCGAGCTCGCCCCGGACGGCCTGGAGCACGTCTTCCTCTGCGACTCGGGCTCGGTCGGCGTCGAGGTGGCGATCAAGATGTGCCTGCAGTACCAGCGGGCCACCGGCCGCCCGGAGCGCCGCCGGCTGGGCACCTGGCGGGGCGGCTACCACGGCGACACGTTCCACCCGATGAGCGTCTGCGACCCGGAGGGGGGCATGCACCACCTCTGGGGCGACGTGCTGCCCCGGCAGGTCTTCGTCCCGGTTCCGCCGGGTGGCTTCGACACCGCGCCCGACCCCTCCTACGAGGCGGCGCTGGTGGAGGCGGTCGAGCGGCACGCCGACGAGCTGGCCGCCGTGATCGTGGAGCCGGTGGTCCAGGGCGCCGGCGGGATGCGCTTCCACCACCCGCACTACCTGCGGGTGCTGCGCGAGGTGACCCGGGCGCACGGGGTGCTGCTGATCTTCGACGAGATCGCCACCGGCTTCGGCCGGACCGGCACGATGTTCGCCGCCGAGCACGCCGGGGTGGTGCCGGACGTGCTCTGCGTCGGCAAGGCGCTCACCGGCGGGTACCTGACGCTGGCTGCCACGCTCTGCACGCCGGAGATCGCCCGGGGGATCTCCGCCGACGGGGTGCTGGCGCACGGCCCGACGTTCATGGGCAACCCGTTGGCCTGCGCGGTCGCCAACGCCTCGCTCGGTCTGCTGCGGGCCGGGGACTGGGCCGGGCAGGTGTCCAGGGTGCAGGCGGGCCTGCGGGCCGGCCTGGAGCCGCTGCGCGGGACGCCCGGGGTGACCGACGTGCGGGTGCTGGGCGCCATCGGCGTGGTCCAGCTGGACCACGAGGTGGACCTTCCCGCCGCCACCGCCGCCGCGGTCGGTCAGGGCGTCTGGCTGCGGCCGTTCCGCGACCTGGTCTACACCATGC
>NZ_JAMOKF010000169.1 GCF_023656545.1 Micromonospora phytophila
CCCCTCCGCCGCGGCCCGGCCCGGCGCCGCCGGAGGAGGGGCTGCCGCTGAACGCGGACGCGCTCTTCGCCGCGCTGGCCCGGCACTGGCCCGCCGACGGGGTGCTGGTGCAGGAGTCGCCGTCCAACCTGTCGGCGCTGCGCCGCCGGCTCCGCAGCACCCGGCCCGGGTCGTACTTCACCATGGCCAGCGGTGGCCTGGGGTACGGCCTGCCGGCGGCGGTCGGCATCGCGCTGGCGCAGCGTGACACCGGCCGTGGCCGGCCGGTGGTGGCGGTCATCGGCGATGGCTCGTTCCACTACTCGGTGCAGGCGCTGTGGACCGCCGCGCAGCTGCGGCTGCCGCTGGTCGTCGTGGTGCCGGTCAACCAGCAGTACGCCATCCTCAAGGCCTTCGCCGAGTTCAAGCACACCCCCGGGGTGCCCGGCCTCGACCTGCCCGGGTTGGACATCACCGCCATCGCCCGGGGTTACGGCTGCGCCACCGCGGTGGTGGAGACGCCGGAGCAGTTGGGGGACGCCCTGGCGGCCGGGCTGCGGGCGGACGGGCCGACGGTGCTGCCGGTGCCGGTCAGCACCGAGGTGCCCCGGCTCCTCTGAGCACCGGCCCACCGGGCGCGCCGAGCAGTCCGCCGCCCGCGGGCCGCGAGCGCCGTCGGGCCGCGTCCGCTCAGCCTCCCGTGAGGGTCAGCGGTGCGCCGGTCACCACGTCGAGCACGGTCCGGTCACCGAGCGGCGCCTTGAGCGTGGCGGTGACCGGTTCGAGCTTGAGCATCGCGTTGCAGACCCCGGTGGAGCGGGTGACCCCGCCGCCGAGCACCACCACGTCGTCGCGCTCCCACACCAGCGGGGTGATCCCGGTGTCGCAGCTGCCCACGCCGACCTGCCAGGTCAGCGTCGCGCCGTCCACGGAGCGGATGTCCTGCGCGCCGGCCACGTCGTCGTCCAGCGACGGGCTCGGCGGGGCGACCTCGGGTACGGCGGTGACCGACCCCGGCGCCACGGCGACCCGGGCCACCGGGGCGGAGATCTCCTCCACGGTGAACAGCCACGCCGGCACCTGCGCCTCGCCGCGACTGGTGCGTACCGGCACGCTGCCCAGCTTCGCGGCGGTGACGGTCAGCGGGATGCAGGCGCTCTGCGCCGTGCTCGACACCGGGCCGTCGGGGCCCGGCTCGATCGTCGGGCCGTCCTTCGGGCGCCCGGGCTCCCTGGGCCGGCCGGCGCACGGCGGCGGATCGCCCTGGTCGAGCTGCCGGTACGCCGCGTCGGCGCTGATCAGCGGGACGCTGAGCGTGCCATCGGGGAACCGGACGGTGCCGTCGGCCGGTGCCGTGTCGGGCAGGGCGATCTGGTCGCGGTACCAGCCGGCGTTGAACGCCATTTTGGTGTCGCCGGTGAAGCGCGGGTCGCCGACCAGCACGGTGTGGTCCTGCAACGGGACGTACCCGGTGCGCCACGCGGGGCCCGGCCGCCAGGCGTCGGCGACCTCGGTGGCCCGCTGGTCGAAGGCCTCCCGGCGCTGGTCGGGGCTGGCGGGGCTGGCGGGACCGGCCGCCGGGTCGGAACCGGCCGGGGCGCAGCCGGCGACGATCATCATCAGGGGCAGGCCCAGCAGGGCGGCTGATCGGCGCATGTCGGTTCGACGCCGGGGCGGCCCGGCCGGTTCCCGGGACGCTCAGGTCTCCCCGCCGAGATCCGTCTGGTACGCCTGCCAGATCAGGTCCGCGCCGCGCTGCCGGTGCCGGGCCAACGCCCGCAGCAGGTGCCCGGCCCGGCCGAGGAGGTCGTCGACGGACGCTCCCGGCAGCTCGGCGGCCTGCGCGAGGGCGGCGAGCGCGGCGGCGATGGCGGCGTGCTCCCGGGTCAGCAGCCGCACCCCGTGCTCGAGCCGGGGCGCATGGCCGAGCAGTTCCGCGTACCGGCCGGCGGGTCCCTCGGTGACCCGGACGTGCTCCGCGAAGCCCTGCCGTACCGGGCCCAGCCGGACGAGGACCCGCTCCCGCCAGCGCGGATCCCCCGTTGGCGCGGCCAGCGCCCGGCTGAGGGCGTGCAGCTCGCCCGGCAGGGTGGCCGGGGGCCGGCGGGTGGTGGGCGGCCGGAGCGGCCCGGGGACGGTGGACGGCTGCTGGATCGGACTGGTGACCATGGGCACCTCCCGCGTCGCGCGTCTTGACCGCGTACAGCGATGGTGGACCCGCCCTGTTCGCCCTGTCCAGGGCCCCTGTGCGCCTCATCTGTCCCGTTGGCAGCAGCAGCCCCGCCGGCCCCACCGGCCCCCGCGACGGGGGCGCCTGGCGGTCCGCACGACGGCGGCCGGGGCGGGCGCCGGCAACCCATCCGGGCCCGGACACGTCTGTGCGCCCCGGTCCAGTGGACCGGGGCGCACATCAGGTGGTGGAGGTGCCGGGAATCGAACCCGGGTCCTTCGCCGGTTTGTCAGGGCTTCTCCGAGCGCAGCTCGCTGTGCCTCTACTCGGCCCCACCAATCACGCGAGCGAGTTGGTGTGACGGGCCCAGTCGCTGATTAATCTCGCCGCACGGACCCCGCGACCGGGTCCGATTGGCCAGCCTTCTAGCTGATGCCGGCTGACTGGGACGAAGGCGTTCCCAGGCCGACAGACTCAGCTACTCGCCTCAGGCGGCGAGAGCGAAGTCAGCGCGATTGTTCTTGGCGCTTATAAGTTTCCGACGACCGATTCTCGAGACGACGTCGGCTTCCTCGGCTCGCTTCCCCTGTCGCTGCGTACGAAGTCGAAACCAGTCACCCCCTCGACGGGCCGCCGATGTTGGCGGCACTGACAAGCCTAACGCCTGCCGCAACGGGTTTCATCCCGAGGCCCCGGTCGGCGCGCCGAACCGGACACGGCAGACAAATCAGTCGTCCATTCCCTTGCCGCGCCGACCCACGACCCGGGCGATCTCCCGGTCCGCGTCCCGCTTGGCGAGGTCCTGGCGCTTGTCGTACGACTTCTTGCCCTTGGCCAGGGCGATCTCCACCTTCGCCCAGCCGTCGGAGAAGTAGACCTGCAACGGGACCATGGTCAGCCCACCCTCGCGGGTCTTGCCGATCAGCCGGTCGATCTCCAGGCGGTTCAGCAGCAGCTTGCGGGTACGCCGGGGCTCGTGGTTGGTCCAGGTGCCCTGGGTGTACTCGGGGATGTGCATCCCGTGCAGGTAGAGCTCGCCGTCGCGCTCCTGGGCGAACGCGTCGACCAGCGACGCGCGCCCGGCCCGCAGCGACTTGACTTCGGTGCCCGTCAGCGCCATGCCCGCCTCGTACGTGTCGAGGATCGAGTAGTCGTGCCGGGCCTTCTTGTTGGAGGCGACGAGTTTGCGCCCCTTTTCCCGTGGCATCGGCGCCAACCCCCCTTCCGTCCCACCCGAAACCCGCCAGTGACCGGGCTCGGGGCGGAGATCATGCTACCCGAACGACAACGGCCCTCCCGCACCGTTTGTTCCTGGCGCGGAAGGGCCGTCGGTGACCCGTACGGAAACTAGACCCGCAGGTAGAAGCGGAGGGTGACCCAGGCGGTGACCGCGCTGACCAGACCACCCACGCCGGCCATCAGCGGGAAAATGAACAGGATGTCGCCCCAGCTGATCGGGGAGAGCAGGCCCTGCAACGCCTTGAGGGAGCCGTCGAAGAGCAGGTACTTCGCGGCGATCAGCGCGACCAGGCCGAGCAGCGAGCCGATCAGGCCGGCGACCACCGCCTCCAGCACGAACGGTGCCTGGATGAACCAGTTCGACGCGCCGACCAGCTTCATCACCGCGACCTCACGCCGCTTGCTGTACGCGGCGACCTGGATGGTGTTCGCGACCAGCAGCAGCGCGGCGGCGGCCATCACGATCGAGGCGGCCAGGGCGATGTTCTGGATCGAGGTCAGGATGTCGAAGATCTTGTCGAGCAGGCGGCTCTGGTCGACGATCTCGTCGACGCCCTCGGTGCCCTTGTACTGGTCGTAGATGTTCTTGTACTGCTCCGGGTTGTTCAGCTTGAGCCGGAACGACTCGGGCAGCTGTTCCTGCTTGACCGCGTTCACCAGGTCCGGCGCGTCCTGGTACATCTCCTGGAAGCGCTTGTACGCCTCGGCCTTGTCGACGTAGAGGACCTCCTTGACCAGGGGGTCGCCACTGAGCTTCGCGTTCAGCCCGTCCCTCTGCTCCGGGGTCACCTCCTGTGTCAGGAAGATGGAGACCTCGATGTTCTTGTAGTAGAGGTCCTTCATCTCGTCGACCTGGCGGTACATGAGGCCGCTGGCGCCGAGCATGGTCAGCGAGACCGCCATCGTGATGATCATCGCGATGGTCATGGTCACGTTGCGCCACAGTCCGACCAGTACCTCGGACAGGACGTATTTCACGCGCATCGGGAATTCCTCCGGGTCTCCGGCATGAGGTGTTCGTCGTCAGGCTGCGCAGGGGTGGAGCGCCGGCTCACCCGTAGACGCCGCGGGCCTGGTCGCGCACGATTCGGCCGCTCTCGATCTCGACGACCCGGCGGCGCATCTGGTTCACGATGTTGGAGTCGTGGGTGACCATCACGACGGTCGTGCCGGTGCGGTTGATCCGGTCCAGCAGACGCATGATCTCGATCGAGGTGTCCGGGTCCAGGTTTCCGGTCGGCTCGTCGGCGAGCAGGATCAGCGGCCGGTTCACGAACGCCCGGGCGACGGCGACCCGCTGCTGCTCACCACCGGAGAGCTCGTGCGGGTAGCGGTGCTCCTTGCCACCGAGCCCGACCAGCTCCAGCACCTCGGGCACGACCCGGCGGGCGACCGCCTTGGTCTTGCCGATCACCTCAAGGGCGAACGCCACGTTCTCGTACGCGGTGCGGTTCGGCAGCAGCCGGAAGTCCTGGAAGACACAGCCGATCGAGCGCCGGAAGTGGGGTCGCTTCCACGAGCGCATCGACGTGACGTCCTTGCCGTTGACGACGACCCGACCCTTGTTGGGCGAGACCTCGTGCAGCAACATCTTGATGATGGTGGACTTGCCGGAGCCGGATGGACCGATGAAGAAGACGAACTCGCCCTTCTCGATCGAGACGGACACGTTGTCGAGCGAAGGCCGGGACGCCTTCGGGTACGTCTTCGTCACTTGCTCAAGCTGAATCACGGGTCGTGAGTCTACGCGGTGTGACGGAAGAGCCAAGCCCCACGCCCCGGGGTTGCGGGGCGAGTCGTCTATCTGGTGCTCAGTGCGGAGATCGATGACGCGCTCCGCCCACGATCGATCACGCAGTGTCGCCGGCGAGCTGCTGCTGCTTGCGCCACCGGATCCCGGCCTCGATGAAGCTGTCGAGTTCGCCGTCGAAGACCGAGGACGGATTGCCGGTCTCCTGCTCGGTTCGCAGATCCTTCACCATCTGATACGGGTGCAGGACGTACGAGCGCATCTGGTCGCCCCACGAGCCGGCGGCGTCGGTCTTCAGGCCCGCCATCTTGGCCTGCTCCTCCTGGCGCTTGCGCTCCAGCAGCCGGGCCTGGAGCACCCGCAGCGCCGAGGCCTTGTTCTGCAGCTGGGACTTCTCGTTCTGGCAGGTGACCACGATGCCGGTCGGGATGTGGGTGATCCGCACCGCCGAGTCGGTGGTGTTGACGCTCTGCCCACCCGGGCCGGAGGAGCGGTAGACGTCGAACCGCATCTCGTTCTCGGGGATCTCGATGCTGTCGGTCTGCTCCACCACCGGCAGCACCTCGACGCCGGCGAAGCTGGTCTGCCGGCGCCCCTGGTTGTCGAACGGGCTGATCCGGACCAGCCGGTGCGTGCCCGACTCGACGCTGAGCGTGCCGTAGGCGTAGGGCACCTTGACCGTGAAGGTGGCCGACTTGAGCCCGGCCTCCTCCGCGTACGAGGTCTCGTAGACCTCGGTCGGGTAGCCGTGCCGCTCGGCCCAGCGCAGGTACATCCGCAGCAGCATCTCGGCGAAGTCCGCCGCGTCCACGCCCCCGGCGCCGGCCCGGATGGCGACCAGCGCCTCCCGGGAGTCGTACTCGCCGGAGAGCAGGGTGCGGACCTCCATCTCCTGGATGGCCTTGGTCAGCCCGGTGATCTCCGTCTCGACCTCGGTCAGCACCCCGGGGTCGGACTCGGCCTCGGCCAGCTCCAGCAGGACACCGGCGTCGTCGAGACGGGAACGCAGGCTGCCCAGCTTGCTGATCTCGCCGTTGACGTACGACAGCTGCGAGGTCACCTGCTGTGCCTTCGCCTGGTCGTCCCAGAGATCGGGCGCGGAGGCCTGCTCCTCGAGCCGGGCCTTCTCCTCGTGCAGCCGGTCCAGATTGAGGACGGCCTCGATGTTCCGGAGGGTCGCGTCGAGGTCCTTGAGTTGTTCGGCGTAATCGGCAGCGGTCACGACAGCCAAGCGTACTGCGCGGGCGCGGAGAGAGCTTGCGAGCCCCGCGGTCCCGCGCGAAAAAGAACTACCGCGTCATCCGACCGGGGCGCTCTTCAGCCAGGACAGGGCGGCCTTGTGGTAGGCGACGGCGAACTCCAGCGCGCTGGCGTCGTACGGGTCGCCCTCCTTCTTGGCGCTCTTGACCTGCTCCCGCACCTTGGCCAGGGCCTCGGTGTGGTATTCGTTCGCCGCGGCCTGGAGGTTCTTCAGCTGGCTGGCCGAGTGCAGGTTGCCGAAGGCGATCCGCAGGGCGATCGGGTTGCGGATGGTGTCCCGCCCCGGGTCCTCCGCCAACCAGCGGGAAAATGTCCGCTTTCCGGCTGCGGTGATCGCGTACGGCTGGCTGGCGCGCGGCCCGGGCTTGCCCAGCCGGACGAAGCCCCGCTCGGCCAGCACCGGCAACTCCCGGTAGACCTGGCTGCGGGTCATCGACCAGTACGGCGCCAGTCGGCGCTCCGCGGCGGCCATCAACTGGCCACCTGTCATGGGGCCCTCATGGAGCAGCCCGAGCAGGGCCGCCGCCGTGGGGTTGACTCCGGATTCCGCCATGCCCCTCACGCTGCCACTTTGCCGACGTGGCGTCCAGGATTTCACAGTTTCGCCACCCGGTAGGGGTTCCTATGTGCACTGTCGGCGGACGACAGTCCGGCGGGGAGGCCGGCACCGGCTCCACCGGCAGCCGAAGGACGGTGTGGCGGGCCGTTCGGCGCCTGATCCACCGACCGCCGGACGGGTGGCGGAAAGGTCGGCGCCTGATCCACCGGCCGCGAACGAGGGGCCCCTGCCGACGGATTCCGGACGGCGGGGGCCCCTCGACACGTGCTCAGCCCATGTGGGGGTACGTGTGGTCGGTCGGCGGGACGAACGTCTCCTTGATCGTCCGGGGCGACATCCAGCGGACCAGGTTGTGCCAGGAACCGGCCTTGTCGTTGGTGCCGCTGGCCCGGGCGCCGCCGAAGGGCTGCTGCCCGACCACCGCGCCGGTCGGCTTGTCGTTGATGTAGAAGTTGCCGGCCGCGTACCGCATCCGCTCGGCGACGGCGTCGACCACCCGGCGGTCGGTCGCGAAGATCGACCCGGTCAGCGCGTACGGCGCGATCGACTCGGCCTGGGTGACCACGTCGTCGAAGCGGGCGTCGTCGAAGACGTGCACGCCGAGGATCGGCCCGAAGTACTCGGTGGTGAACGTCTCGTGCGCGGCGTCGGTGCACTCGAAGAGCGTCGGCCGGACGAAGTACCCGACCGAGTCGTCGGCGGTGCCCCCGGCGAGGACCGTGCAGGTGTCGTCGTCGTTGATCAGCTCCAGCGCGGCGGTGTGCCGGCTGAACGCCTTGTCGTCGATGACCGCGCCGCCGAAGTTGCTGAAGTCGGTGACGTCGCCGTAGGTCAGCGAGTCCGCGGTGGCGGCCAGCCGGTCGCGCAGCCCGCCCTCCCAGAGCGAGCGCGGGACGTACGCCCGCGACGCGGCCGAGCACTTCTGGCCCTGGTACTCGAAGGCGCCCCGGATCAGCGCGGTGTGCAGCGCGTCGACGTCGGCGCTGGTGTGCGCGACCACGAAGTCCTTGCCGCCGGTCTCGCCGACCAGGCGCGGGTAGCCCCGGTAGCGGGAGATGTTGTCGCCGACGGTCTTCCACAGGTGCTGGAAGACCTTGGTCGAGCCGGTGAAGTGGATGCCGGCCAGGTCCGGGTCGGCGAGCACGACGTCGGAGACCTCCTCGCCGCGCCCGGTGACCATGTTGATCACGCCGGCGGGCAGGCCGGCCGCCTCGAACAGGCGCATGGTGAAGTGCGCGGCGAACTGCTGGGTCGGGCCCGGCTTCCACACCACGGTGTTGCCGAGCAGGGCCGGCGCCGAGGGCAGGTTGCCGGCGATCGCGGTGAAGTTGAACGGGGTGACCGCGTAGACGAAGCCCTCCAGCGGGCGGTGGTCGAAGCGGTTCCACACCCCCGGGGACGACTGCGGCTGCGCCTCCAGCAACTGCCGGGCGAAGTGCACGTTGAACCGGAGGAAGTCGATGAACTCGCAGGCCGCGTCGATTTCCGCCTGGATCGCGGTCTTCGACTGGCCGAGCATCGTGGCGGCGTTCAGGGTGTCCCGCCACGGGCCGGCGAGCAGCTCGGCGGCGCGCAGGAAGATAGCCGCCCGCTCCTCGAACGGCAGCGCCCGCCACATCGGGGCGGCGTCCTTGGCCGCCTTGACCGCCGCCCGGGCGTCCTCGTGGTTGGCGTGCCCGGTGACGCCGAGCACGTGCGCGTGCTTGTGTGGCTGCACCACGTCGATCGACTTGCCGCCGGCCATCCGCTGCTCACCGGCGATGGTCATCGGCAGGTCGATCCGCTCGGCGGCCAGCTCGGTCAGCCGCCGCTGGAGCCGCTCCCGCTCGGCACTGCCCGGCTCGTAGTTGCGTACCGGCTCGTTGCGCGGCTCGGGTACGGAGAACACGGCGTCCATCAAGGCTCCTGGCGATCTCGACAGCGGTGGCGAAATCGGCCCCGCGGGTGCCGGCCGGGCGACCGGCACCGGGCACCGCGCGGTGGACCGGTCGCGGCGGCGGGACCTCGGCTGATTCTTCCATGCCCCACCCCCCACCCCACCTCCACCACCGGCAGCCGGGGGCCGGACGCCGGTGGCCGCGGCGCGGGAGTGGGCGGGGGCGGGCGCGTACCCTGGGTGGCCGGTGACCTGCCCGCTCCGGCCCGGCCCTGCCGCCGACCGGGCGTCCGTCGAAGGGGAGACGATGACCAAGCAGCCCGGCAGCTCCGCCGCCGCGGACCCGGACCAGCCGGTGCCGGGAACCGACGAGGCCGCCGCGGAGTCGGACCGGCCGGCTCTCGCCGACGACGAGGCCGCCGAGGAGTTCCAGCGCCCCGCCGTCGCGGCCGACCGGAGGACCCCGACCGGTGGGCCGGCCCTCGCGCCGGGCGCGCCCGTGCTCGCGCTGCTGGCGCTCGGCTGGCTGACCGCGATGCTCTGGTCGACTCGCGAGGCGATCAGCTCCGCGGCCGCCGGGATCACCGCGATCAGCCTCTCCGCCTTCGCGCTGCCCGGCGTGATCTCCGCCGCCCTGGTCGCCGGCGCCGCCTTCGCTCTCTTCGGGGTCGACCTGCTCGCCCGCCGGGGCAGTGACCGGGTGACCCTGCGGTTCGTGGCGGCGATCGGCACCGGCCTGCTGGTCGGGCTCGCCGCCGCGTTCGCGATCAACCTGACGTACGCCGACAACGCGACCACCAACGTGATCGCCGGCACCACCGCCGCCGCGGCGATCATCGGTGCGGCGGTCGCCGGGGCGCGCAGCGCCCCCGTCGTCGGGGCCGTGGTGGCCGCCGCGCTCGGCACGCTGGTCTTCGTGGTGGCCTTCAGCCGGGCCCGCGACCCGCTCTTCGACCTCTTCGGCGCCGGTGACACCCAGGAGTCGCTGCTCAACGCCGCGAAGTGGGTGTCCCGCACCGAGTCGCTGCTCGCCGGGCTGGTCGCCGGGCTGCTGGCCTTCGCCTACCTGACCTGGGCGCGCCGCCGCGCCGCCCGTCAGGAGGCCGCGGCGCCCGCGCCGCGCTGGCCGGCGTACCTGTTGGCGGGCGCCGGCCCGGGCCTGCTCCTGCTGCTCGCCGAGGTGGTCCTCCGGATCGGCGGGCGTTCCCTGCTCGACCTGGCCGGGGCGCTCAGCGAGGCGGACGCGGTGGCTCAGACCTCGCTGGGCACCTCGCGGGTGGACAACGCCATCTGGGTGCTCTTCGTGGGCGCGCTGACCGCCATGATCGCCTTCGGCCGCACCCTCGGCCCGGCGGAGACCGACGACGACCAGGAACCGGCGGAGACCTCCGTCGGGCGCTGAGCGCCGGTCAGGACGTGGCGCGGATCACCAGCTCCAGCTCGGACACGTCGTACCACTCCAGCTCGTGGTCCTCCGCGCCGTCGACGGCGAACTGGGCGTCGGGGTCGCCCGCGAGCGCCTCGGTCACCACCTGCGCCGCGGCGGCCACGTCCTCGACCGCGTCGGCGCCGTCGACGTGGATCGCGGCGACGGCGGCCACCGGCACGGGCGCGGCCAGCTCCACCAGGCTGGAGCCGAGCTCACCGTCACCCCGGCCGACCGCTGCGGCGGGCAGGTCCACGGAGACGACGACCCGCCGGCGGGGCGCTGCCGGGTCGGCCCGCAGCAGCTGCAACGCGTCCTGGGCGGCGCGGGTGAACGCGACGTACTCCAGCTCCTCCTCGTCGCCCTCGGCGTACCACTCGCGCAGGGCGGGGGTCACCGCGTGCGCCGACGCCGCGGGCAGGCCCTCCCCCCGCAGCAGGGTCAGCATCGGGACGGTCGCCGGCACGTACACCCGGACACGCTCGTCGGTCACCGGTCGTCTCCCCTGCTCAGGTCCTGCACCGGCGGCCGCCGGTCCCGGGCGCCGATCATGCCGTACGCCGTGACCGTCATACACCGCGCACCTTCTCCGGTGGAAGTTCTCCGCCGGTGTGTCCCGGACCGGTATGGAGACGGGCAGCCCGTGGGTGCTGGGCGACGTCGGCCGTCGATGGCAAACTGAGGCAAACGACCCCAACCCTGGGAGTTCCCGTGGAGCCGAGGTTCCTGCTGCTCTCCGACGTGGCCACCGAGCTGAACGTGTCGGATTCGCAGGTCTACCACATGGTGCGCAGCGGCGAACTGCCCGCGATCAAGATCGGCGGGCGCGGCCAGTGGCGCGTCGAGCGGGCCCGGCTGGAGGAGTACATCGAGCGCAAGTACGCCGAGACGGCCGACTGGGTGCGGAGCAACCCGCTGGCCGACCGCGACCCCGAGTAGCCGCGCGGTGCCGCGGAGGCATTGACCGCCGCCATCCCAGAGAATCGCCGTCGTCGGAGGCAAACGAAGGCAAACGCAAGATCGTGGGAGGCGCCAGGATGACCGACTCACGCCGTCCGGGCCCGGTCCGGCCGCCCGTCCGGCTCCGCCCCGCCCCCTCCTGCGAGCCGCCCTTCGCCGACGACGACGCCGCCCACTGGCTTACCCCCGGCCACGGCCAGCTCGCCCTCGACCTGTTCGAGCCGGCCCGCCGGGAGCTCGGCCGGCCGCCCGACCGGCGGCAACGGGTGGCGCCCACGCCGACGGGACCCGG